>CAZVAE010000070.1:0-8161 GCA_964624985.1 uncultured Isosphaeraceae bacterium
CCGGACACGACAAGGCACGGTGGTGGATAACGTCCACCGACTTTTGATTGCAGGTTAGGGAAAGTGCCACAGAGAATAGACCGCCGATGGCTACTGTTGTAGTACAGGTAAGGGTGAAAAGGTGCGGTAAGAGCGCACCGCATGTTTGGTGACAAATATGGCATAGGTAAACCCCGCCGCGTGCAAGCGCAAGCAGCACTCGATTCACTTCGGTGAATGTCCTTGCCTGAGGAACGAGTGCGGGTCGCGTGCAAAAGTTTGCTGGCAACAGCAAATGTAGATGAATGGCTGTTCACGACAGAATCCGGCTTACAGTCCACATGCAATCACTCGAGCAGCCCCCAAAGCGAAAGTTTTGGGGGTTGTCCTTTTAGTCGCTTCAGTTTGATTGTAAACGTCAATTAGGGTGCTTTTAACGTAACCTTAACAACAATATTCTCAGCACCTCGTTGCACTGTAAAATCAACAACATCACCGGGTGTTGAGTTTCTAAGTAACTCCATGAGGGATCGTCCACCTGTAATCTCTGTGTCATTCCAAGAGAGCAGAATGTCATCCGCTTGTAAGCCAGCATCATCAGCACTGGTGCCTTCGCTGACCCCTGTAATCTTGATTCCTGTTTCTAAGAGTTCTGTATAGGAAGGGTGTACGCCTAATCGTACAGGGGATGACATTCTAGATGGTCGATTTGAGCCACCGCGTGTATTTGATGTGAACGTCAAGAACTCTTCAGTGGCAAAGCGTCTTGCGAATGTCTCAGCAATCTCAGCAACGAGCGCACCACCCAGAGGATTAACCGTATGCGCCTCATCAGCAGGAGTGTGGTATTCCTCGGTCATGCCCGTGAAGAAGAATAGAACAGGAATATCTTCTTTATAGAAGTTTGTGTGATCTGATGGCCCAGTGCCTCCGGGGCTCAAACTGCCTGTGAGTGTAGACGCTTCAATCACAGTTGGGACGATTGTTTCAAATTCTGTTGCAGTACCAGTTCCACCGAGAAGAAGGGTGTTGTCACGAAGGCTTCCAACCATATCAAGGTTTAACATGACATTGATCTTGTCTAAATCGATTGATGGGTTCTTCACGTAATGTGCAGATCCATAAAGTCCTGCTTCTTCTGCATCGAAAAACAGAATGAGTGTTGAACGTAATGCAACATCTTCACTATTGGTGTAGTAGTCGGAAAGCAATCGTGCAACAAGTAAAACCGCTGAACTTCCAGAAGCGTTGTCGTCAGCACCTCTGTGAAGCACGCCCGGAGTGGATGTGCCGGTGTATCCAAAACCAACATGGTCATAGTGTCCACCAATAACAACCCATTCATCCGCAAGGTCGCCACGGCCAGAAATGATACCTCCAATGTTTGCCGCTTTGAGACCAGAATATTCGACTTCCGTTCGAATGGTCACATCTCCAAGTACGATTGGCTCATTCTCTCCTTGGTCAGCACGTTGTTGCAATGAACGTAAATCACCATCATGTAGCAGTAACTCAGCACTCTCTTGGCTAAACTGCACAACTGGGATGTCTGTTGTGCCGAAACGGTTTGAACGAATTGTTTCAATACCTCGTTTGCCATCTCGGCAGTTTGGTGGATTGACGAGAATGACTCCAACTGCGCCACGGTCGATTACGGCTTGCATCTTGTCACGAATATTGGAATGAGGACTAAACCGTCTTCGAGCCCATTGGCTTGCACCATCTTCATCAAGGGGCTCATAACGGAGCATGAATGCAATTTTCCCATCAAGGTCTGTGCTATCTGGGAATGACGTATACCCATTTTCTCCTTCATTGATGGCATACCCAATGAACACAGCAGGGGCAGTGACATCACCGCTCCCACTATTTCCGAGGACGACATAATCTCGCTCGGGCATCAGTACCATATCTTCAATCACAACTCGAGCATCCTTGACATTGGGGGCTTCATTATCAATTTGAAAATTGAATGGTTGGTGCCATGATGTTCCGCCCTCAAAAGCAGGTTGTAACCCATATTTTTGAAGGTTCCAGATGATGTAATCTCCAGCCCTTTTGCTGCCCTCTGTGCCGGGTTGTCGGCCACCCATCCAAGGATTAGAAAGTAGAGTCAGATGTTCGAAATACTCAATGGCGAGTGGACCTGCCGTTTCAAAGTACGATTTAATGGCGCCATCATTGGCAGTACTTTCGGGATGAAAACCTCTGATTGATTGAGGGGCATCGATGACTGTGCCTGTGGGTTCAGCAATTGAAGGAAGTGTAAAAAGAAGACCGATTCCGATTAGTTTTATCATGCTGTAGAGTTTATACTTACCCGTCTCAAACAGCGAGTACCGAAATGGATTACACCCAATTAAATTCCATCCATCGTCAAGAAATGCTACAAGCAATTGGCGTAGATACTATTGACGCACTATTTGATGTTATACCAGCTTCATTACAGTGTGAAGATGGATTAGACTTGATGCCCGCACTGAGCGAACTCGAATTACAGAGGGCGCTTGCCGAAATGGCAAACCACAACCATGGCGCCCATGATATGACATGCTTTATGGGATGCGGCGCATATGATCATTTTTACCCCGCGATGATTGATCAACTCAGCAATCGTGGGGAGTTTTTAACGTCATATACGCCGTACCAAGCAGAGGCATCACAGGGCTCGTTACAAGCATTTTTTGAGTTTCAAACGCAAGTCGCTCGACTGACTGGTCTTGATATTGCAAACGCGAGTTTGTATGACGGTGCGACAGCCGTTGCAGAAGCCGCGTTACTTGCGACGAATACAACTCGTAGGAGTGAAGTGCTGGTCGCTGAAACGCTCCACCCAGAATATCTAGCGGTGCTGAGGACTGTCCTTTCAGATCTAAACATCACAATTACGATGCTTGAAGCGAGTGATGGAAAAATTAGTCCAAGTTCTGTTGAATCAAAATGTACAGAGGAAACAGCAGCAGTCATTATTCAGTCACCCAACATCTGGGGGCAGATTGAAGATTGGGAAGGGTGTTTTGGAAAAGCACATGAAGTTCCAAAAACCGCAGCGATAGCGGTGTTCAATCCAATTGCATGTGGACTGTTGAAAACGCCAGGAGAGTGTGGAGCAGATATCGCAGCAGGAGAGGGGCAGCCGCTAGGAAATGCACTGAATCTTGGCGGACCTTACCTTGGTCTTCTCGCAGCAAAAGAATCATTCACAAGGAAAATGCCTGGTCGTCTTGTTGGTATGACAAATGATGCAGATGGAAGGCGAGTCTTCAGTTTAACTTTACAAACACGAGAACAACATATTCGAGGTGCAAAAGCAACGAGTAACGTTTGTACGAATCAAGGATTGATGGCACTCCGTGCAACGATGTTTATGACGGCGCTCGGTAGTTCAGGTCTAAATGAAATGGCCTCACAATGTTGGCATAAAGCACATTACCTTGCGAAGGAAATTACGTCAATTGATGGTTGGTCTTTGAGATTTGATGGCGAGTTTTTCAATGAATTTACTGTGATTTGTCCTCAAGATGTCACAGAGTTTGTGAATAAGGCAAAGATGCAGGGCATTTTGCCAGGAGTTGCTGCCAAAGGTCGGCGGATGCAAGGCCTTTCAGATGGGAATGAACTTATTATTGCTGTAACTGAAAAGCGAACCCGCCACGAAATGGATACGTTTATTGAGTTTTGTAAGGAGTACGCCTCGTGACAACTCTTGAAACAATGCAAAAAAAATCTCGTGGCGACAAGCCAGTCGAGCCATTGATTTTTGAAAAACATGTCCCGCAGCAGCAGGGTGTTGATTTTCCTCCACTCGATGTTCCAGAAACTGAAATTCCATGTAGCGCACTCGGTTGTGGAATTGAGCTGCCTTCTTTTGGTCAACATGACGTCATGGCACATTACACCCATTTATCTGATCGCAATTTTTCAGTGGACGGCAACTTTTATCCACTCGGTTCATGCACGATGAAGCACAACCCGAGAATCAATGAATGGGCAGCTTCGCTTCCGGGTTTTGCATGTTTGCACCCTTTACAAGATGAAAATACGATTCAAGGTGCACTCCGTTTGCTTTATGAAACTCGGACAATGCTCGAAGAGATTGCGGGGTTGTATGAAGTTTCATTGCAACCAGCTGCGGGTGCTCATGGTGAATTCACAGCACTAAAAGTCATCAAAGCGTATTACGGAGATCATGGCCAGCCAGAGCGAACAGTAGTACTTGCTGCTGACACAGCGCATGGAACGAATCCTGCGTCCTGCACGATGTGCGGTGCATCTGTGCAAACCGTCCGAACTATTGATGGTCAAACCGATTTAGAACATTTGAAAGAAGTGATAAACCAAGTAGGTGCTGAAAATATTGCTGCGTTTATGATTACGAACCCTAGCACTGCTGGGCTATTTGATATCAATATTAAGGAAATCGCAGATTTGGTACACGAAGCGGGTGCAATGCTTTACCTTGATGGTGCGAACATGAACGCAATGGTTGGTAGGATTCGCCCTGGTGATTTTGGTGCAGATGCGATGCACTACAACACACACAAAACCTTTAGCACACCGCATGGTGGAGGTGGACCTGGCAGCGGACCAATTGCTGTGACTGAAGCCCTTGCACCGTATCTACCTGTACCTCAAGTCATGCTTGCTGATGACGGAAGTTTTTATCTTGACCGTGATCGTGAAAAATCAATCGGTAAAGTACGCTCATTTATCGGGCAGTTTGGAGTGCTTGTTCGGTGTTGGACATACATAACAGCGTGTGGATCAGCCGGGCTTGAAAATGTTTCAGGAACTGCGGTGTTAAATGCAAACTACATCGCTGCACGATTGTCTGATTTGTATTCGATGCCATATTTCAACCCAAGTGAGAATAAGTTTTGTGCACACGAGTTTGTTACGGTTCCAAAAGATTTACTAGACAAAGGCGTGACGCTTATCGATATTGCAAAACGAATGATTGATTATGGAGTCCACCCACCGACGATGCATTGGCCAGTGCATGATTGTTTCATGGTTGAACCGACGGAGACAGAGTCTAAGCAAGCGCTCGACCATTTCATCGATGTGATGCGTGCGATTGCGACTGAAATTTCTGAGGACATTGAAAAAGTGCAGAACTCGCCTCTAGAGTCAGATATCGCACGAGCAGATGAGGTGGGGGCAGCTCGTAAACCAGTCATCACATTTTAAGAATCATTCGTAGAATTCTATACAATTAGAATGGCTACAATTCCAACAAGAGTTCCCGCAAACACCCCAGCAAAAACATCGTCCATTAACACGCCCCAGCCATTTGGTAATTGTTGAGATGCACCGATGACCCATGGCTTCCATATGTCAAAAAGTCTAAACAGGGCAAACGATGCAAACGCAAGTCCAACCCACACTGAAATTGTGACGTCGTTGCTCGGTTCAAGCCAAGCCATCCCAAGAAGAGCAATTGATTGCCCAGCGCTCTCGTCACTGACAACCTGAGGAGGATCTTTGCACCCAAAATATTTGGTATACCAAGGGTCTAAAGCGATTGTTACAATTGAAGATGCAATCGTGATTGCAATTAGAATTGCAATGAGCCAACTTTGAACAATGCCAAAATGACCAAGAATGAGAACGATAGCGAGGGGTTTTATTGAGCCCCATGTTCCTGGAGCTTTTGGAAGAAGCCCCAAGCCGCCGGAGGTGCAGCACATCAGTTTGATCCAGTTCATCATGATTGTTTTCGCATCACAGCTAAAAGCCCAGTGATGTAGGGTAAGCCAGACCAGACTGTGATGAACAACAAGAGCCAAGCTGTGATGTCGATCGTAAGCATGACGCCTTGGTGTTCGTTTGGTTTGCAATTCACAACGAGCAACAAGATAAATGGGAGGGCGAGTGATTGGAAAATCATTTTGATTTTTCCAGACCATTTTGCGCCACTTTTATGACCCATCGATTCTAGGACACCTCTGATTGAAGTGACGAGTAGTTCTCTTGCGATGATGACCACGACCATCCAAGGGTAAATGCCAGTTGCCATTGTAAGGACGTTGTCATCTGCAACCCACTGGGAAACACTGAACCTTGGTCCTGCAAAGTAGATAAAGGTTCCTAGAATGAGAACTTTGTCGCAGAATGGATCCATAAGACGGCCAAACATCGAGACGACATCCCACTTTCGAGCGAGATATCCGTCTATGAAATCAGTTGTTGCAGCAAGAGCAAAAAGAACAATGGCAACGTTTCCCCACATGATCCCTTCGTCTGGGAATCGATATCCCCCTAGAACAGCAAAGAACGCTCCTGCGATGAAAATTCGCAAAATCGTGATTGCATTTGGGATTCGACGCTTCAGGGGTTGTTCCACAAATCCATTCTACCTTTAAGAGCGTTAAGAGGTTGATTTTAGGGGCTCTTGGGCATATCTTGCCCCTTTTCAGAGATATTCCCTTCCCCCCCAAATAGAAGACCTTTAACGCCCTCAATGGACTTGTTCCTCCCTTACATCGCTTGCTTGACATTTGCCTTGGCGTTATTCGCTGCATTGCGACCGACAAAGCTTTCAGTTCGCATTCTCATGATTGCAATTTGTGTTGCAGCAGTTGGATGGCTATTCGGTCTTATCATCGGTTCACTTTCTAACTTTAATAATACGAGCCAGGGTGTTTTTTTTGTCATCTTTAGTACATGTTCTATTGCTGCTGCAATTCGAATGATTACACATTCGAGGCCGGTGTATAGCGCTTTGTATTTTGTCTTGGTTGTTCTATCAACTGCGGGCTTGTTTCTCTTACTCGAAGCAGAGTTTATGGCGTTTGCCCTCGTGATTGTGTACGCGGGTGCGATTCTTATCACGTATATGTTTGTACTCATGCTTGCAAATCAAGCATCAGGAGTAGACTCAGAATCTAATCCTACGTACGATTCAATTCCAAGGGAACCAGCCGCAGCTGTGGGCGTTGGATTCTTGCTTCTATGTCTGGTGACAGGCACAGTTATCAGTGGGTCATCATCCCTGCCACCTCAAGGTGTTGAAGAATCTCAGTGGGCAACATTAGAACATTTGCCAAAACAACTTGAATCAAGCGTTATGGAATTGGATCCGGCATTTAGTTGGCCTCCAATTCAATCCGCACAAGATTCGCTTCTTCATTATGATGGTGGCGAAGTATTTGTCGTCTCATCTGATGGTACAAAAGTAGTGCTGCCAGAATCCTTCAAGCCAAGGAACACGCAACAAGTCGGTTGGTCACTCGTAAACGAGTTTCCTGTGAGTCTTGAACTTGCAGGGGTGATTCTGCTCATGGCAATGTTCGGGGCTGTAATCCTAGCAAGAAGAGCAATTGAACTTGGCGAAGAAGAAAAAAGGAACATTCTTTTAGGTTCTTCTGAGTCAGACGAGGGAGGCACTGCATGATGACCTCCTCCGCGCTTGCTGGGTATCTTCTTGTGAGTGGACTCTTGCTCGTCATTGGCTTAGTTGGTTTTCTTGCGAGAAGAAACCTCATCGTTATGTTCCTTTGCACAGAGTTAATGTTTCAAGGAGCAGCAATAGCATTTGTAGCAATTGGACGTTACTTGTTTGATTATTCAGGACAAGTCATGGTGATTTTCATTTTGACTGTTGCTGCAGCCGAAGCCGCGCTCGCCCTTGCCCTAGTTGTGCTTCTCCATCGCCAGGGAGAAACGCTTGATGCTGATGCTTATGGGGAGTTATCTGAATGATGCAACTGCTCTCCATCGCAACAAATACATTTGCAATGCCTGCAGTACCTACGAGCGAAGCATTACAACAGGTGCAACTCGATTGGGCGGGCTTTATTCTATGGATGCCTCTGATTTCACTGTTACTGTGTGGAGTTTGCGCAGCGCTAAAAGTAAAATCAAAAGCACCTGCAACCATCACGGTGATTTGTCTTGCAACTTCATTCGTACTGACATGCTTCCTGTGGCAATCGTATGAACGACCAGAAGTCATCCATCTATTCGATTGGCTGAATGTGCATTGGGCTGAGGGGTCGTTTATCGCAAACTTTGCGCTCTATGTTGATTCCCTCACGCTGTTATGGATGCTCTTTGTGACGGGTCTTGGCACATTGATCGCGGTCTATGCCAGTGAGTATATGGAACACGATGTTGGCAAGGGATATACACGCTTCTTTGCAGGAGTTAGTGTGTTCTTGTTTGCGATGACATGCCTTGT
>CAZVAE010000071.1:0-8085 GCA_964624985.1 uncultured Isosphaeraceae bacterium
GATCTGCTCAACCGCTGGAATCGAATATCGTCGTAGACGTTGCAGTAGAACTGTTTTGCGATGGCATTTGCCCAATTGAATTCATCATTCTTTGTGACAATGTTTGAACACAAGTATTCTTCTATATTTCGACCAAATGCAATCTCATTTGGATTTTTGTTGTTTAACAAACTTGCGAGTTCATAAAATGCACTTGCATGAGCAATATCGTCTTGAGCGAGTGAAGAAAAAGCGATGTCAGCTTCAAGGATTGGTGCGATACCGGTCCAATCACTGTTCCGATGTCCTAGAAACAATTTGTCGTCAGCAATAGTCAGCAAGACATTCAACATCGCATCATGAAACTGAGTCTCGAGTTCATGCATCAGAATGTCTCCTTCAAATCTTCTTCTTGGTACTTATCAACGGCTTGTTTTGCGCGAATTGCTTCCCATTTTTGTCTGACAATTTTGCTGTATCCACGCGCAAGACGGTACGCCTGATCTGTAGATTCTCTCCAAATCATATCGGTAGAGCTATCAATTTTGGTTAGTGCAGACACGGGTACTGCCCAAATGGTGAAATACGGTTTTTCGCAGGTGAATTGAGTTGTAAACTTTTCTCTTGCTTCAGCGCTATTTTTTGCGTTCACGTCACCAACATGCACATGTCTATCGCCAGCGCTCCATTGTACAAAAACCTCATACGTCTCTTCTGCACTGCAATCTGATGTAAAAGAACGTCGTTCTCCGATCCACATGTTGACACATTCTTGATCTTGCCCGTAATGTTCACGAGCAAAATATTGTGCCATCATTGCATCAGGTGCACTTAATGAGCCAGCATGTTGATGGGCATCATTTCGTTTTTTCTGTGTAAAAACCTCCCAAACAGGGAAGCTCTCTATTTCTTCTGTGTTTAACTCTCCAGTGGCTTCAGGTACGTTTGTTCTTGCAGGTGATCGCATATTGAGCTCAGTTCTTGCTCGGCGCATGGGTTGTACCACCAAGGATGGCTTGTCGTACCCATTCCCCTTGTTCGTAAGAAAAACGTCTAAGAGCAACTCGTTCTTTATTGCAAGGACCATTACCTCGAATGACACGGCTAAACTCATCCCAGTCAGGTTGTGTGAAGGACCAGTTGCCTGTCTTTTCATTAAGTTTTAAGAGCGGATCTGGAACTGAAGATATGACCATTCCATCTTCATCTTTCTCACAAACATTAATCACGAGACCTGTCGCCATTGCAGCAGGTGCGAATCGATTGACAAACTTTTGACGGAGTTCGTCATTCGTCGCCGTTTTCATGCGCCACTTCATCGCGGGGCGTTCCATGACATCAGGTGGATCATTCGGTCCGAAAAACGCGAGTGAAGGTCCCCACCAGCGGTCAAATGCTTCTTGTGCCATCGTACGTTGTGCATCAGTTCCACTCATTAAGGTAAGAACCATATCTTCACCGTGCTTGAAGTGAAATGCTTCTTCCATATTGATACGTCTCATCGTACGAATGTACGGTCCGAATGAACCGTGCGCTAGTGTGCCTTGATTCAAAATTGCTGCGCCATCAATAAGCCAAGCAATCATGCATATATCCGCCCATGTTGGGCAAGGGTAGTTAAAGCAGTTGTGGTATTTCGTTTTGCCTGTAATCAAATCTCTCAACATCGCATTTCGAGATTTCCCCAAATCTTGAGCTACTTCGTACAACATTTGACCATGACCAACCTCATCTTGCACTTTAGCAGTTAGTGCAAGTTTTCTTAGTAAACTTGGTGCTCTAGTAATCCATTCACCTTCTGGAAGTGCGCCGACAATCTCGCTGTTCGCGTGATGTTCGGCCATACGCAACATCAGCGATCGATACGCATCTGGCATCCAGTCGTTTGGCTCAACTAAACCTCCTGCAGCAACGTGAGCTTCAAACGCAGCTAACTTCTCTGGATCATCGACTTCACAATCTTTAATGTTAACTTCTACGTTTGCGCTGGCACTCAATTCGGTTCTCCTTCAAACAAAGTTGCAAGACCTTGTCCAACCCCAACACAAAGTGTAGCAACTCCACGATGCAATTTCTCTTCCCCTAAAACATTATTTTTCATCCTATTTAATTCATGAATTAATGTGACCGCAAGTCGAGCTCCGCTACACCCAAGCGGGTGCCCAAGTGCGATTGCGCCACCATTTACGTTCACAGTTGACTCGTCAAGACCCAATTCTTGTATGCATGCAATTGACTGTGCAGCAAATGCTTCATTTAGTTCAAAAAGATCAATGTCAGCAACTGTTAATCCCGTACGTTCTAAAAGTTTTCGAGTTGCATCAATAGGTCCCGTTCCCATGATGGCAGGGTTAACTCCACTTGCTGCTGATGGACCTACAAAACCTATAATTTTTAAACCCAGTGAAGTAGCTAATTCTTCTTCAACAAGGACGAGGGCTGCAGCACCGTCATTAACTCCACTACTGTTGCCAGGTGTGACAGATGCTCCCTCTTCTTTTGAAAACGCTGGTCGTAGAGAAGAAAGTTTCTCGCGAGGTACTTCAGGTCTCGGATGTTCGTCAGTATCAACGATGAGAGGATCTCCTTTACGTTGAGGAACTGAGACAGGGATAATCTCCTCTTGCCATTTGCCGTCATCTTGAGCCTTCTTCCATTTTTGCTGGCTCTGCCATGCAAAATCGTCCTGAGATTCGCGAGTAATGCTCCATTGCTTAGCAACATTTTCAGCAGTTTCACCCATGGAGTAGGGGTGATAGAGTTCTGTTAGTTTTGGGTTTTCAAAACGCCAACCAATTGTTGTGTCATACATCTCACACTGGCGGCTAAAAGCAGTTTGGCTTTTCGCGACGACAAAAGGCGCCCGACTCATTGATTCGACACCACCTGCGACGATGATGTCTCCACAATTACCCTCTATCGTTCTCGCTGCTACATTGATTGCTTCAAGTCCTGAAGCACAAAGTCTGTTAACAGTTGAACCTGGAACAGTTTCGGGCAAACCTGCGAGCAATGCAGCCATTCTTGCAACATTTCGATTATCTTCACCCGCTTGGTTGGCTGCACCAAAGTAGACATCGTCAATAGCAGCAGGATCAACTCCAGAGCGTTCTACCGCGGCTTTAATGGCAATAGCAGCTAAATCATCTGGTCGAATGGAACTTAATCCTCCACCATAACGACCAATAGGAGTGCGGATTGCAGATACGATTGCGACTCTTCTATTCATATCCCCATTGTACTCGTTAATTCACTGGGACTGTCTCAAATGGTGGAGAAGCAAAACGGTTGTCTCTAACAGTTTCGTTTAGTGCATTAAGTAAGGTGTGGACCTTTTCTATTCCGATTTTATCTGCCCACTCTATAGGGCCTTTGGGGTAATTGGTGCCCAATTTCATCGCTGTATCTATGTCTTTTGGACTGGAAACACCTTCAGCGACTGCCCAAAGTGCTTCATTGATGATTCCTACAAGTACGCGAGCAAAAATGTACCTTTCTAACATCGAACCCGAAATACAGGTTGCTTCCAAACAAAAATCGTTAACTGCTTCTTCAAGATGTTTGGAAAGTTCTAAATCTTCGGTCTCCATAACAATCGCTGGCACTCGGTTGTCTTTGTCATCATGAGCATAAGCACCGCACCCTGTTTTTCGTCCTAGATTTCCTCTTTCTACGAGCGATATTTGTTTATCACTTGGAGCGAGCCGACTAGGTCGATCAAGACGCTCCCAAACACTTTGAGTTGTAGCAACATTGATATCTTGCCCAATGAGATCAGTCAGAAGGAAGGGCCCCATTTTGAATTCCCCAAGTGATTGGAGAGTTTCATCAACCAAATCTACTGTTGCGATACCATCCTCAACAATACGCCAAGATTCTAGATAATAAGGGCGTGCGACCCTATTCACGATAAAACCTGGTGTATCACTCGCCCGAACAACTGTTTTACCCCAAGCTTCTGCAATTAGAGTTGCTCGTTGTATCGCTGACTTAGATGTTTGTTCACCGCGAATAATCTCTACTAAGGGCATGATTGGCGCAGGGTTGAAAAAATGCATTCCTACAATTCTTTCAGGATATCCAGTTGCGATTCCCAGTTCAGTAACAGAAAGAGAAGAAGTATTTGTAGCAACAATTGAATCTTGAGTGAGCTCACAGATTTCCCTCAGTACTTTCGTTTTGATATCAAAATCTTCAATGATTGCCTCGATGATTAGATCACAACCATTTAACTCGGCAAGAGATAACGTAGTTGTAATCCGGTTTTGACATTCTTCAGATTGTTCACTACTAATCCGCCCTTTCTCTACCAGACGATCGAAGCGTTTAGTGATATTCTCTTTTGCTTGGTTTACAAGCGATGATTCAACATCAAAAAGTCGAACATTCCAACCAGCAGCAGCAGCAGCTTGGGCAATACCAGCACCCATGGTACCAGCACCAATTACCCCAATAGGATTTGTCGCATTAGTCGTCATTATTCTGTCAATCATACGCAAAAGGGTGAGTAAAGGATTCACTCGTGCGTAAAGTTTGGTTTCCTCTTTTCGATAAATGCAACTACGCCTTCAAAATGGTCATGAGTTCGGCCTGCAGTTTCTTGAGCGAATGCTTCTTGAATTAGTTGGTCGGTAAAACTGTTTTCATAGGATTGGTTTAACAATCGCTTTGTTAATCCAATTGCCTTTGCTGGCAAAGATGCAAGTTTCGTGGCGAGTTTTAGGGTTGCTTCTTGAAGTTCATCATGTGGTACAACTTGATTGACAAGTCCAATCGTAAGTGCTTCCTCTGCTTTTACTGGTCTGCCAGTACAACAAAGTTCCATGGCACGCCCAAAACCGATTAAGCGAGGCAGTGTCCAGGTACTTCCCGAATCGGGAATGAGTCCAACGTTTACAAACACTTCTATAAAAGAAGCATGTTCAGATGCGATTCTCATATCACATGCTAGAGCGAGTGAACAGCCTGCTCCAGCTGCAACTCCGTTGATTGAAGCGATGACGGGCTTTTCCATCGAACGAATTGCTTTTACGATAGGGTCATAGCGTTTTTTCAAATCTTCACCGAGATGTGGCTCATGGCCCGGGACATATTTCCTCTTTAAATCAGCAAGATCCTGTCCAGAACTAAATGCTCTTCCACTGCCGACAAGCACGACTACTCTAACGCTTTGATCTTTTGAGGCATCTTTGAGCGCTTTTCCAAGTTCATCAGTTAGTTTGTTATTGAATGCATTTAGAACTTCACTTCTTTGAAGTGTGACAGTGCAAATTCCTTCGGAGTTTGTCACGTCAATCGTTTCGTATGCGATAGCAGTAGTCATGGTTATGTTCCTGAAAAATTTGGTTTACGTTTTTCGACAAACGCAGTCATCCCCTCGGTTTGATCATTTGTATCAAAGAGAGAATAGAACAGGGCTCGTTCTTTTGTGAGCCCACTTGAGAGTGATTCTTCATGTGCGTTTAAAACTGATGCTTTTGCAGCTCTAAGAGCAATCGGTCCTTTTGCTGCTACTTGCTTCGCAATTTCCAGTGCACTTTCAAACCAATGTTCTTTAGGCACGACTCTACTTACAAGACCATGTTCCAAGGCCTCTTTAGCTGAAAGGAAACGTCCACTTAGAACAACATCCATCGCAAGTGCTTTACCAATCGCATGTGTGAGTCGTTGTGTGCCGCCAGCACCCGGCATCACGCCAATGTTGATTTCCGGTTGTCCAAACTTAGCAATCTCGGATGCAACGATGATGTCACAATGCATCATCAACTCGCATCCTCCACCAAGAGCAAACCCACTAACTGCTGCAATGATTGGTTTCTGAATGGCTTTTATTCGTTCCCATGTTGCAAACTGGTTCCGTTCCCGCATTTGTTCTGATGTTGCTGTCGCCATATCGCCAATGTCTGCACCCGCAGCCCATGCTCGTTCATTACCTGAAAGTAAAATGACATGAATGTTTTCATCGGCATCACATTTTTCTAGATGCGTTGCGAGGTCATTCATCAACGCGAGATTAAGGGCGTTGAGAACTTTAGGTCGATTGATTTTGATAATTGCGACTGTGCCATCAATTTCTGTCAATAAGTGATTTTCAGAAGTCATAAAGACACATCGTACCCTTAAACATTACTCATTGTGTACTTGCTAGTCGAATACGCTCTTCGATGGTTGAGGATGGGAGCACGCGTTGAATTTGCGTTCCAGAAGCAATAACGGTGGCACCTAAAGAGACTGTAATTGCACAGACCACAGTCGACGTATCAACTTCTGTAACTGTTGCTAGGACTTTGATTTCTCTGCCAACGGGCGCGGGACTGAGATGGTCAATTGAGAGGTGAGTACCGATGCCTTCTTCTCCATCACTTAAATGTGGTTCTAGTGTTTTGCGAGCAGCAATCTCAATTTGGTGGGCTAAATCCCATGTCGAACAAACTGGGTGAATGATTCGACCATTGAAGTTGGGCTGCATTTGTTCCGTTACAACAAATCTGTGTGATTCGCAATTTCCAATGTTAAGTGTTGGTTTCATTAGCGGACATTATCATGTTATGTTGTTTGTAGAGTGGGTGTTCAATTTCGATTTAAAAATGCTCGTGGAAGGTATAGATAAATAACAGATTTTTGTAGGCGAATATGCACCTTCATGGTATTGTAGAGGGGAGGAGTTTCTTCTTAATGCACACAGTGGGGTATTACGTATGACTACAGGCGACCATCCAACAGACCCTAATGCTGAAACCATTGGTCTACCAAGTGATGACTCGGGGAAGGGGAGTGTCCCAGAGCCAGGTAAGTTCGCCACTCAAGGCACACCTTCTGAGATTGGCCGTTACCGAATTTTAGGTGTGATAGGAACTGGGGGCATGGGGTCTGTGTACGAAGCAATGCAGGAAGCCCCACGTAGGCGTGTTGCCCTGAAAGTCATTAAGGTCAATGCAGCAAGTGAAATGGCACTTCACCGGTTCCATTTTGAAGCGCAGACGCTTGCTAAATTGAGTCATCCAAATATCGCTCAAATTTACGAGGCAGGAACATGGGAGAGTGAAAGTGGGGAAGTTCCATTTTTCGCTATGGAGTATATCCCAGGTGCAAGAGGAATCGTCTCGTATGCGGAGAAGAAAAAATTGTCCTTAGGCGATCGCCTTGTTCTCTTTGCAAAGATATGTGATGCGGTGCACCATGCACATCAAAAAGGAATTATCCATCGCGATTTAAAGCCAGACAACATACTCGTCGATAGCAATGGTGATCCAAAAATCATTGACTTCGGCGTAGCTCGCGCAACCGACGCAGATTTAGCTGTAACGACAATGCAAACGACAATGGGGCAACTTATTGGCACTCTGCAATACATGAGCCCAGAACAATGTGATGCTGATCCCGATCGGATCGATACGCGAAGTGACGTCTATGCTCTTGGCGTGGTTTTGTTTCAGCTTTTATCTGGCAAACTACCTTACGATTTACGAAGACAAGCAATTCACGAAGCAGTTCGCATTATTAAAGAAGAGCGACCGACTTCGATGGGTACGATCAATACTGCATTGAAGGGAGACGTGGATACGATTGCACTAAAAGCGATGGAGAAGGACTGTGATCGGAGGTACCAGTCTGCTGCTGAGCTAGCGAACGATATCAATCATTTTCTAAACAATGAACCAATCATTGCAAGACCCTTAAGTATTGGATATCAAGTTCGTCTCTTTACCAAAAAGTATAAACGGACTTGTGCCGCTGTCTTTCTACTGGGCGTTTCTATCGTGCTTGGCATTATTGGTACAACTTGGGGAATGGTTGAGGCAAATCATCAAAGGTCAATTGCAGTTGAACAACGTGAGATAGCTGAACATCGGTATGAAACAGTTTTAGATTTATCAAGAGATGTCATCGGTGGTTTTTATACTGGCATTGTGAAACTGAATGCTGCAATGGACGTTCGAAAACTAGTACTCGATTCTTCAATGGAACATATTTCTGACTTAGAGAAAACCGCAGGAGCAACTGATCAGATACAAGCAGTCAAAGCGAAAACACATTCATTAATGGGGGATTACTACGCTGGTCTCACCGGTTCAAACATGGGAAACATTAGTGAATCAGAAAATC
>CAZVAE010000072.1:0-8015 GCA_964624985.1 uncultured Isosphaeraceae bacterium
GCTTTCTTCTCTGTAATTGGATTGCCGATCTGCACCGCATGTGAGAATTCGTCTGCATGTGAGTCAGTAAGTTCAGCAGATGAAAATGTTGCGCCATGAATACCGTCTCGGCCCGTTTTTCCTCCGATTGCAATGATGCGATCGCCTACTTTTGCATCCCCCTCAATGCAATCAATAGGCATGATTCCAACGCATCCACAGTACACCAACGGATTACCTGCATAGTTGTTGTCAAACCAAACTGCTCCATTGAGTGTAGGAATGCCGATGCGGTTTCCGTAATCACGAACCCCTCTCACTACTTCACCTAAGGTACGTTTTGAATGGAGGCACCCTTCGGGCGGTTCGTTATCAAAATGAGCAACACAAAAAGTATCTGTTGCTGCAATTGGTCTCGCAGCTAAGCCAGTTCCCATGATGTCGCGAATACAACCACCGATTCCCGTTGCGGCACCGCCATACGGTTCTAATGCGGATGGGTGGTTATGTGTTTCTACTTTAAAGCAAACTGCATGTTCATCATCAAACTTAATGATTCCAGCGTTATCCACAAAAACGCTAAGGCACCAATCGACTTCTTCATCCATTAGTTCGAACGTTGCTGCTGCAACGGTACTTTTTAAGAGATTATGAATCGTCACCGAACCATCTTCATGTTCCTCGTGGTTTGGTCTATTCTCAACATCTGGTCCGGTGTAGTTAATTGTTGCTTTGAGCGTTTTATGGACACAGTGTTCAGACCATGTTTGTGCAAGCGTTTCTAATTCGATTTCTTTTGGCTCTCTACCGAGCTCTTTGTAATATGCTTGCACAGATTGCATCTCTTCTAAGTCTAAAAAGAGGTGTGCTTCTCTTGAGAGTGTTTCTAGCTCTTGACTTGATAAACCAAGCAAGGGGATCTCAGGAACGTCCATATTGTGTTTGTGCCCCCGAGCGAATTCGCGTGGGTGATATGGCTTATTATGAATACCGTGAATAACAGGGTTCGCAAAACAACGGCGAGTAAGTGATTCCGCTTCTGCTTCATCGATACCATAGAAATCGAATCTGCGGCCTGTTTGTACAGTAACATCGTCACCAAACGTATGCTGAATTGCAAGTTCAACTGCTTGAGCGTCTGGATCCATCACACCTGGAAGTGGGTGAACTTCAATCATGGAATCTGCGTGCGGTTTTGAAGATCCAACGTATGACTCCTCGGTGATGGGATCGCAAAGAAGATTCTCTGCAACAGCTAAAACTGTATTTTCGTCTACATTGCCTTCGATGAGGTAGATTGAGGTTGTATCGATTGCTGAAGGAGAAAATCCAGCATCCTCTGCTTGTCGTAGAGCAGCATTGCTTTTCGGATCTGGCCTACCCTCTGATGTTCGAACTTCAATGCGAATGACTGTCATAATACGTGTAGGGTATCAGAGGCAGAAGTGTCGATACCATTTGTGCGATGACGAATCTACCTACTTTTAAGTTGTTTACTGATGGCGCGTGTTTGGGCAATCCGGGACCGGGTGGATGGGCGTACATATTACGCCAAGGCGATTCAGAAATTGAGAATAGTGGTGGAGAATCTAAAACAACCAACCAACGAATGGAAGTCACCGCTGTTCTTCGAGCACTTGAATCTCTTGAACAACCATCAAAAGTAGAAATTTATGCAGACAGTCAGTACGTCACTAAGGGGTTAACGGAATGGATGGATGGATGGATTGCAAAGGGCTGGAAGAACGCGCAAAAAAAAGCGGTTGCGAACCAAGATCTTTGGCAGCCGTTGTCAATACTTCGAGAAACACATGAACTCTCAACGTATTGGGTCAAGGGGCATGCTGGGCACCCCGAAAACGAACGGTGTGACGAGTTGGCTTCTAGAGAAGCCGAATTGTTTACGCAATAGCGCTCGATGTATGCTGTGAGATTGGTCATATTCTCGTCATGCCACCTTTTTGAACGTAGCATTATCGGACTATCTGGCCGTTAGGGGTTGCCTCTCACTGTAGTATTGGTATCATGTGTGGCTCGCCTGATGGAAGGCGGGTTAAAAAAGCACTCGGAATTACTTATGCCAACAATCAACCAACTCGTTCGAAAACCAAGAAAGACTCCTAAGGTCAAATCAAAAGTACGTGATATTGAAGGATGCCCACAAAAACGTGGCGTTTGTCTTCAAGTTCGTACCGTGACTCCAAAGAAGCCAAACTCTGCACTTCGAAAAGTTGCTCGTGTTCGATTGTCAAACGGTAAAGAGATTACTGCCTACATTGGCGGTGAAGGGCACAACCTCCAAGAGCACTCGATTGTTCTCGTGCGTGGTGGTCGTGTTCGTGACCTTCCTGGTGTTCGATACCACGTTGTTCGTGGTTCACTTGATACCCTTGGTGTAGATGAACGCAAACAAGGACGTTCCAAATACGGGACAAAAAAAGGTAAGTAAATAACTGCACACACTGTGTGTGCCAAGCAAGTAATCTCAGTCAATAGCCTTGGCAGAGGTGAACAAAGTTGCAACGCAACAGATGAGCTGAAAGGATAACAATGGCTGGACGAATCACAAAATCCGAAGAACAATTAAAACCAGATCCGCAATTTGGTGACAAGGTTCTTGCAAAATTTATTAACTGCTTCATGAAAGATGGTAAAAAAGCTGTCGCTCAACGAGTAATGTATAACGCACTTGATCGAATTGAAACGCGACTTAAAAAAGAAGGTGGCAAAGAGGAAGACTCGCCTAAAAATGCAATGGACGTTTTCCATAAAGCACTTGAAAATGTTCGACCAAATGTAGAGGTTCGTTCTAAACGGGTCGGCGGTGCAAACTATCAAGTTCCAATGCCAGTAAACGCTAGAAGACGACAGAGCTTAACATTCAGATGGATCATCACAGCATGTCGGGCAGAAAAAGGTAAGCCCTTTGCACAGTGCCTTGCTAAAGAGTTGTGGGATGCTTCAAGGGGTGAAGGCAAGGCCGTAAACACCCGTGAACAAACGCACCGAATGGCAGAAGCGAACAAGGCATTCTCCCACTTCGCGTTTTAATCAGGCAACATAACAAATGGTTCTTTCAGACCGCTATCACCGCCAAAGACTTGTCGAGGGAATTGGTGATGTGGGTCAAGCTACGATTGCTAACGCTCACGTTACTATTGTTGGTATTGGCGCACTCGGCTGTCTCAGTGCATCAATGCTGGCGAGAGCTGGTGTAGGAACATTAAGATTAATCGATAGAGACATCGTTGAGAAAACAAATCTGCAACGACAACTGTTGTTTACTGAAGAGGATGCTCATTTACAACAGCCAAAAGCGGATGCGGCGGCTGCACACCTTAGAACAATGAACAGTGAGATTGACATACAACCTCACGTTGAAGATGTAACAGCAAAAAATATTGAAAGACTACTGCTCGAAACTGATGTTGTTGTTGACGGACTTGATAATTTCAACACTCGGTATTTACTCAATGATTTTGCGGTCAAAAACAAGATTCCGTACATGTTCGCTGGGGTCATCGGGAGCCAAGGAAATGTGATGAGTGTTATTCCTAACAACACGCCCTGTTTACGATGTTTGTTTCCAGACCCACCCCCCGCCGGTCATCAGGAAACGTGTGATAGTGCTGGAGTTCTTTCGCCCGCGATAGGAATTGCTGCGTCCTGCCAATCGATGGACGTTTTAAAGTTTATAACAGGCAATCAATCGAAAATTTCTCCAACACTACTTACTTTTGATTTGTGGAATTCTGAGAGCAATCGGCTGGAGTTTGGCGATCCAAATCCTGATTGCCCCTGTTGTGGAACACATCTGTTTGAGTTTCTAAATAAAGAAGTACACGAACCAATTGCTCTTTGTGGTCAACTTGCTGTTCAGTTACCAAGTATTGATGGTTTCAACCTTTCGCTAGTTGCTTCAAAAATCAAGAAACATGGGAAGTTTGTAACTTCTGAATCAATGATTCGAGGCACATTATCTGAAGAACGGGGTGAAAATGAAACCCCCATCACCATCCTCTGTTTTCACGATGGCCGCACTATTGTGCATGGCACAGACGATGTAAAAAGGGCGAAAGCCATCTTTGAAAGATATGTTGGCAATTAAGTAACCGCTGATCTATACTGAGGGTCCAAATGACAAACAAAACTACAATTGAAACAAAACCCACGCCGATGCCAACATGCTTGGAAGGTCCGGTCACCTTAAGAACATTGAGGAAGTGGTCTAAAGAAAATCATAAATGGTCATGTCTAACTTGTTATGACGCAACAACTGCACGGTGGATGGCTGAAGCGGGGTTGCCAACAATGCTCGTGGGAGATACTGCTGCAGAAATGATTCTTGGATATGACAGTACCATTCACGCACCGCTTGATTTTCTAATCACCTTAACCGCAGCTGTAAAGCGCGGCGCTCCCAATGTATTTGTCATGGGAGACATGCCATTTTTAAGTTACCAAGTTGATGATGCCTCCGCAATCAAAAATGCAGGGCGCTTTCTCACTAAAGGAAACGCTGATGCTGTAAAACTTGAGGTCGATGGAAAGTATGTCCATCGGGTAGAAGCAATTTGCACAGCAGGAATCGCAGTGATCGCACATCTTGGTTCTAAACCTCAACAAGCGAAACAAACTGGTGGGTATACAACTGCTGGTCGAAACGCGAAAGAAGCAAACATCATTGTCGCTGATTCGATTGCAATGGAGCGAGCTGGGGCGTCAATGCTTTTGTTAGAAGCCGTACCCCAAGAAGTTTCTGAAGCTGTCGTGCAAGCAACAAACATTCCTGTCATTGGCTGTGGAGCAGGAACAGCTTGCCACGGCCAGGTCGTTGTGATGCAGGATTTAGCTGGACTAACAAAATGGCAACCTGCGTTCGCAAAACCAACTGCGAATGTTGGTGCTGAAATCAGTAATGTTGCAAAACATTGGATGTCAGATGTATACACGAATTCCTTGGGTGAACACCCTTACACGATGAGGGAAGGCGAGTCTGAAAAGTTCCAATATTGAGCTGACGTCACAAGACCCTTAGTAATTTCGTGTTTTGGTCTGTGAACAACTTGATCTACTTGACCAAGTTCCACGATCTTACCCTCTGACATCACTGCAACTTCATCACAAAAATGGTGCACCACAGCGAGGTCATGCGAGATAAAGATGATTGTCAACTGAAGAGCATCCCTAAGGTCTGCAAGTAGATTCAAAATTGTTGCTTGTATGCTGACGTCAAGTGCTGAGGTTGGCTCATCGCAGACCAATAGAGTTGGCTTAAGTGCGATTGCGCGTGCAATTGCGATTCTCTGTTTCTGCCCTCCTGAAAACTCGTGGGGAAATCGCTCGGCATCCTCTTCTTGAAGACCAACTTGTACAAGGAGTTCTTTCGCCTTTTCCTTTAACGCTTCTCCTTTTGCAACTCTGTGGACTAGAAGCGGTTCAGTGATAACTTGACCCACACGCATAAACTCATTTAATGAGCCACCGGGATCTTGAAAAATCATTTGCATTTTAGGTCTAATCGCTCGGAGTTCTTTCCTTGAAAGAGTGTTCAAATCAGTTCCAGTAAAAGTGATGCGACCTTTTGAGAGTGGTGTGAGTTGCATGATCGCTCTGGCAAGGGTCGATTTGCCCGAACCACTCTCACCGACTAATCCAAGAGTTGTTCCCTTTTGGATCTGCAATGAAGCGTCTCGAACGGCGTGAATTTGGTGCTTCCCTTTGGTAAAGAGAACTTCTACGTTGCGAATATCGAGGAGTGGTTGGATATTTTTCATCAATTCGGTGCGGGTATATGGTATCTTCGACAAGAATACATTATGAACCAATATCTAGAATTACTTCATACAGTCCTTAACGAAGGAATCTCCAAAAGTGACCGAACCGGTACGGGGACTCGTAGCATTTTTGGTTGGCAAATGCGGTTCGATTTAGATTCGGGTTTTCCTTTGTTGACAACTAAAAAAGTACACACTCGATCAATTTTCCACGAACTGCTCTGGTTTCTGAGAGGGGATACGAACACCGCATACCTTAATAAACATGGCGTTACGATTTGGGATGAGTGGGCTGATGAAAATGGCGAACTCGGTCCAGTGTATGGTTCTCAGTGGCGTGCTTGGAAGAGTGCAGATGGTCAAACTATTGATCAAATATCAAACCTTATCGAGGGGATTCGGACAAATCCTGACTCCAGAAGGCACATTGTAAGTGCTTGGAATGTTGGTGAAGTTGACAAAATGGCTCTGCCACCCTGTCACTCTCTCTTTCAGTTTTATGTTTCCCAAAACAGATTGTCTTGTCAACTGTATCAACGAAGTGCAGATATTTTCCTTGGTGTGCCGTACAACATCGCGTCATACGCCCTGCTTACTATGATGGTAGCACAGGTTACTAATCTACAACTCGGTGAATTTATCCATACGATTGGTGATGCTCATTTGTATGACAATCATATCGAACAAGCTAAAGAACAATTGAATAGAGAGACTCGCGAGCTTCCAACAGTGACATTAAACCCATCTGTGACATCTATTTTTGACTTTACGTACGAAGATATTGAAGTTTCGAACTACAATCCCCATCCTCATATTGCAGCACCGATTGCGGTTTAGTTGAATGGAATTGATAGTTGCTATAACGAACAACTTCGTCATTGGCTCAAGCGGTGACATGCCATGGCACCTTCCTGCCGACTTACTACACTTCAAAAAAATTACTTCGGGAAACACAATTGTCATGGGAAGGCGAACATGGGATTCAATTGGTCGTGCGTTACCAAATCGACTAAATGTCGTTCTCACTCGGCAGTCGAATTTCCGAGCCGATGGTGCTCGTGTCATTACGGAACTTGGCGCATTAAAAAAGATTGACACACTTGGTGTCATATTTGTTATTGGTGGCGGGGAACTTTACCGTCTTGCAATGCCTCATATTGAAAAGATGCATATCACTAGAATTGATACAACAATCGAAGGTGATACATTCTTCCCTACATTTGATGTGACCGAGTGGACATTAGAAAAAGTCGAAGCACGCCCAAAAGATTCAGAAAACGCTTTCGATTTGTCCTTTGAAACTTGGGTCAGGGGCACTTAAACCCAGTTACTACCCAAAAACGACCATTTTGCCGATAAGAATCGAAGCGCGATGGAATCAGCAAACACAATTAGCAACTTGATGCAATGTTGCCCCTTCATTGAAGATGGTAATCCCGCTTGCTCAAGCCGATTCACACTTGGTCGATTAGATCAGGCGTGTAGTGTTTGTTTTGGTTCATATCAATCCTGTTCGATGTACTTGCAACTTGCGGGTATCGCTAGTACCGCACCTTTAGATATGACAATCAATGGCCACGCTGTCGAACTACGACCAACAGGTTCGTGATTTTCTTAGCTACCTTCGGGTAGAGGCGGGGTTATCAAGTGCAACGCTTGAAGCGTATCGTTCTGACTTAGAATTACTTCGTGAAAATCTAATCGCTGAAGGTATTCATTGTTCAAGCAATGTCACTCCTGCGCTGTTGGCTTCGCACATCCGATATCTTCACAAAAAACGAGGACTACAAGCTTCGAGTATCGCAAGACACTTGTCAACAATTCGAATGTTCTTTCGATTTTTGCAAGCATCGGGTCGAATCGAAAGCGATCCTGCACGATTGCTCGAAACGCCAACAAGATGGAAGCGATTGCCCGATGTCCTTTCTCCAAAACAAATGAAGCAACTCATCAATGCAGCGACTCCAGATTCCGGCAAGTTATGGCAACGAGATCGTGTTTTAGTCGAGTTGATGTATGCCGGTGGAATGCGGGCAAGTGAAGTTGTGGGTATCAAACCAGATGATTTTAAGGAATCGCTTGGCGTTGTCATGGTGACGGGCAAGGGTAGCAAGCAACGTCTTGTGCCCATCGGAAGACCTGCCATTGATGCGGTGCAACTTTACCTTGATGAGTTACGGCCGACGTTGTTACGATTCGACGATGGCCGAGATGGGGGTCGACTGTTACTTTCAAACACTGGACGACCATTAGAACGAG
>CAZVAE010000073.1:0-8001 GCA_964624985.1 uncultured Isosphaeraceae bacterium
GCGAAACAACGATGCCTGGTTCACATAAATGCACACTTGGGTCATGAGCAACAACTCGCGGTGAACTCCATGTAAGCCCACCATCGACTGAGTCTACGGCATACACATAAAACAAACCTGTCGCGACTCCACTATTCTGTTTGAACCGACCATCATCGTGAAAAAACGCGGTGTACATTCCTTCACCTGTTTCGAGAATGTCTGACATCCCTACAATGCCACCATATTCGCCAATTGGAGCAAGTTCGGTCCAAGTCGTTCCATCATCCTCGCTGACTGACATTCGAATCGGATACAAACTTGAAAATAAAATAAGTCGCTTCGTACCCTCTGCATCTACAACTCGATATACATGTGGGGTTTCTTTTGAAGTAGACCAAGAAGAAGGCACCGGAAGTCGTTCGCTCCACGTGTTGCCACCATCTACGCTTCTTTTCATGACGAGTTGGCCCTTCCCATGTCCCTTTGGGTAAATACAAAGCATTGTTTGCCCATCTTCGAGCAACACAGTCGTTGGATGCCCAAGGTATTGCCCTTCTTCCTTATCGATAGTCACTTGCCGATTTGTATCTCCAGCAAGATCAACCAAGTCTGTTTGTTGAAGATTTCTCAAGATGGATGGAACAATTGCGTCTGCCCAGCGCTGATACCCCTTCTGACTTAAGTGCAAGAAATCTGGCATTATTGCTGGATCGATAGAACCATCACCATCAACAAACTGGGCACCAATGGGCAAGTACGTAACCCGTTCATCGTCACAAAACGCTGCTTCTAGCGCTTGATTGACTTGCGTGATTGAACCACGCATTGCATTAAAATGTGACCCTCTTGGAAAAATATCATGCAGAATCACATGTGTCATCGGCAACGAATCCTTTAACTCCTTGACAACTGCCAGCACTCCTTCGAGTACTTCAACTTCACTATCTGAATTCTTCTGTCCGAAGTTATTCGTTCCTATCATGACAAGTGCGATATCAGACGTAAGGCGATGAAGATGACCGTTTTGTAAACGCCATAAGACGTGTTCAGTGCGATCGCCACTTATGCCGAGGTTTAATGCATTCAGTGGTGCGAACTGCTTTGCCCAAACAGCTGCACCCGCTCCTTCCCACCCCTGAGTAATCGAATCGCCGATGAACAGAATCGTTGCTTTGTGAGTTGACTTGTCTACTTCCTGTTGGATCTTCTGAACCCGTTCAGCCCACCAAGCGTGTTCTCGAGGGACTGGTGTGACTGAGCTAAGATCTACGAACAAACAACATAAGGAACAAATAATTGTGTATAGCATGCTCCAAATTATAAATGTAACTGATGTGGTGTACACTGCGAACGAATTGGAGATGCGATAAATACTGAATGCACAGCACAATGGCAAACCAGACGAATCAACTCAATATCAAGATGCAAGAATGGCTTCAACTGCATGCATCTAATCCTTCAGAGGCGATGGTACAACTCTGCAAACAAACTCAATCCCTAGAAGATGCAGAGATGCTGACTTCGCTAGAACAACTTCAGTTCCTTGCATTTCTTGCGACTTCAATCAATGCGAAAAAGGCGATCGAAGTAGGCGTCTACACTGGTGCAAGTGCACTTGCTGTTGCAGAAGTACTTCCAACCGATGGAAGACTGATCGCCTGCGACTCTACGGATGAGTATCTTCCAATTGCGAAGCCAGCATGGGAGCAAGGCGGAGTTGCAAAGAAGATTGAAGTCAAAGTGGGCCCTGCCCTTGAAACCTTACAAACTTTATTGGATGAAGGGTACGCTAACACGTTCGATTTCATGTACATCGATGCAGATAAGACGAACAGCAAGAATTACTTCGAGTTCGGAATCCAACTCATTCGCTGTGGCGGAATGATTACGATTGACAACATGTTTTATGGTGGATACGTTGCAGATGAAACTCAACAAGATGAAAATACTCAAGCGACCCGCGATCTAGCCAAGCACCTTATCCAAGATGACCGAATTACGTATGCTCTTATTCCGATTGGTGATGGACTTGCGACCTGCATCGTCAATACCGCCTAAGCGCCTTTCTGAACGTCAAACTAAGTGGGTCATGCGTCATCACAGTGATACGTGGCAGAGGGTTGAGGCACTGGCTGTACGTTCGCTCAGGGTATTCAAGCCGCTCAATAATATGCAGGAGAATTGCTCTGCCTTGGTCATCCGTTCTGCTAAGTTCTACGCGAAGAAATGGAATGACTTCAGGTCCGATGTTGAACAATGCAGGTGCTGCGACTCTGGAATCTCCACTGATGTTATTGTCCATCAGGTGGGGAGCTAATACCGAGACGGCTTTCGCAGCATGACTCTTCGTGCCACCAAACCCCGCGATTGCAGCGGCTAGAAAACTTTGCTGAGCATCGTCACTATACATCGCTTCATGCACATACTCCTGAGAAAAATCCCACCAGTTCGATAGATAGACTGCCGCTGCATTTGCATTCCAGCGCCCAACATACCAATCCACGAGGTCGTGATCATCTTGCAAGTCCGCAACACAAGCTGTAAGCAACAGCTCTGAAGGAGTTTCTGAGAGTCCTCTAAGGATCCTCGATGCTTTGATTCTTGATTGCACATCACCAGCAACCGTTTCAAGCTCGAGCGCCTCTTTTGAATCGGGCCAGAGTTGACGAAGCAGTCTTGATGCGACATCAGCATTCCACCGCTTGTCGTCATCACGCAAATCTTTCACGAGCGTGTCACATAATAGTGCAGCTGAACGACCTGTCACCGAGCCATCATTTACTCGAGTGATGACTTCTCTTCTTATATCTGTCCGATGTTCACCGAGCGATGTTGTTGATAGAACAACAAGCGGATATGAGGGAATCGCCTTTGTCCAACCTCCCTGCTTGAATGATTCCGTAAGCCCAGAAATGGATGCGATAATTAAGCATACAATTGCAAGTCGTCCCGTGCGTAATCGACGACCATCTTTTCGCAATCTTCTCATGTTGTGCCTGCCCCCGCATTCGGGGCAAAAAACAACTCCCTCTGTCGGGGTCAACAACTTCAAGTTGTACCAACATTGCCCTCGAAACAATATCCAGCGATAACCAAGAAAACGGCGAATTCCTCTCTGTGGGCCAGGACAACGGCATCGCTCACCACGGGGCCAATGTTTTAGCGTAACGATGCAAAGAAAGACCCCTGCAATGCTTGAGAGGAGAAAAACCCAAGTTAGAACGATGACGCCCACGTCTACGTGTATTATCGTACCCCTACTGTAAACATCTGTTGATTTTTGGGTATTTATATGCCAACAATCAACCGCATAGTACAATGTGTCTTATGCGAATTTTTGTTTATCTACTTGCTGTAACATGCCTTACCGCTTGCAAAAGTGTTGAGCGTGCGGATGAGAATCCAAGGGCTATACGTGCGAATGCTCAATTCACAGGTGAAATACCCAATATGCTTCGAGGAACGATTAAGCAACACGTCGCACTGATGGGTTATGACGCCACGTATAGTGAAACGTACGAACCCATGGTTGCAGCGGGGTATGGACTTGTCATTGGGCTGGACGGAACTGGTTCGAATGAAGTTCCGCCTCAAGTCAGGGCACATATGCTTGCTGACTTAGCTCGACGAGGGATGGGTGAATCAACCCGAGGCTGGGGCAATCTTACCCCAGCCGAACTCTTGGAGTCAGATGACACCTCAGTCGTTATCGTTGAGGCAATCATTCCACAAGCAGCAACTGGAAGAAAACCGTCACGTGGCAAAGTTAGAAGTGATCATTCTTCATTACGAGGAACGACCTTTGACTTACGAGTTTTTGCTGAACCGAGCAGCGGAACGACAAGTCTGGAAGGTGGTTTTTTACTTCCAACATTTTTACGTCTGGGGCAACTTACAACGGGCAAGGCACAAGCGAGGGAAGTTGCAACAGCAACTGGAAATGTCTTTATCAACCCCTTTGCTGAACCAGGTGCAATAGGACGCGATTCAGTTCGAAGAACTGCCGGAAGGATACTAGATGGTGGTGAAGTTCTTCACAATATGCCAATGCGATTGCTGCTTATTGAACCAAGTCATACTCGTGTTGCAATGATTCAAACTGCTATAAACAGGGTCTTCCCTGAAGAATTCGGTCAAGATGGTCCAACTGCTCGTGGCATGAGCGATGAACAAATCGAGATACGAGTTCCGCCCTCATGGAAAGATGATGTGCCTACTTTTATGAACCTCATGTTGCACATCACGATGCGCTTGCAAAATCCTGAGTCTATTGCCACCAATGTAAAACGATTGTTGCTTCAAGATCCAAGTCCTAAAAATGCAGATGCAGCAACTTGGAGATGGCAGGCCATTGGGGACCGCGCACTTCCAGTAATTCGAGAATTGTATGAACATCCCGATGAGCTTCCAAGAATTGCAGCCCTTCGAGCAGCAGGTGGCATTGGAGATCCGGTCTGCGTTCCGTACCTCGTCGAGATGGCGACTTCGGACATCGGTCTTGGGAGTCGTCTCGATGCAATCGATCTGCTAAAAGAAATGCCTCAAGATTTTCGAATCGAAACCGGCTTGCGACCTCTACTTGATAGTGACGATTTGGAGATTCGATTGCGAACGGCTGAAACTCTTGCATACCGAAATGACCCGCTCATAAAAAAGTTTGCAGTCAATAAAAAATTCGATTTGATTCTGGTGCCTTCAGTGCACAATATGGTCTATGTAACACAGACGGGATGGCCAAAGATTATTCTTACAGGGGATATTGAAGTCGAAAGACCACTTACGCTTTCTACCTGGAGCAATCGCTTGCTTGTAAAAGAGGGTGGAGAAGATTCTGAAATGCTCGAAGTTCGATACACCGACAATCGCATGCAAAGTCCTGTCAATGAAACAGTTACGCCTGATTTGCCTACCTTCACGATGTTCCTAGCGCACCGACCTATCCCTGAATCATCGGCCCCAGGTCTGGACTTGTCTTACAGCCGGACGATTGGTGCAATTCACGCATTATGGCGACAACAATACCTCAATGCGGATTTCAAAGTTGAGCAAGATCGCCTCCTCGCTACGATTCAACGCCTGACACAAGAAACAACATATACGCCTCGACCCGATTTTGGCATCGAAAGTGAACCAGTTGATGGCTCAATTTTCATCGAAGAGCAAGGGCCAATTGCAACTGAGGCACAAGATTCGATGTAAAAACCATCGTTTTTTGGTCAAGAACGGACAATAACCCCGATAATTAACTTGGCAATTGATTATTTCCCGTTACCATGGGTTTTGGAAAACCCCACTTAAGGGTACAGGAAGTGGCTTCAGGATGGAGTCACGGCATTAGACAGGAGGTCTTACTTTACATGCGGCTATCTAAAATTACCATCGCTGGCTTTAAATCATTCGCTGATTCCACGGAATTTGTGTTTGATTCTCCAATTATTGGTATTGTTGGCCCAAACGGCTGTGGCAAATCAAACGTCGTTGACGCAATTAAATGGGTACTTGGCGAACGTTCTGCTAAAAGCTTACGTGGTGAGGCGATGCTTGATGTGATTTTTGCTGGCTCTGCAGTCCGCAAACCACTCGGTGCTGCATCTGTCACCCTTACGTTTGACAATCCTGTACTCAAGCCAAACGAACATGATCCTTCGTCGAGACGGTTCTTAACTATTGATGCTGATGAGGTTGGTGTCACAAGACGCCTCTTCCGTGATGGTAGAAGTGACTATCTGATTAATGGTAACAAGGTTCGCTTAAAAGATATTCGAGAACTCTTTCTTGACACTGGAATTGGCACCAATGCGTACTCAATCATTGAACAAGGTCGAGTCGCTGCGATTCTTAACGCAAACCCATCAGAACGAAGAGGTATTCTTGAAGAAGCCGCAGGGATTGCCAAATTTAAAACTCGGAGAAAAGAAGCGCAACGAAAACTTGAACGCACTGAAGTAAATCTCGTCCGTGTTCGAGAACAGCTCGCTAGTACGGAACGCCGGCTACGCATCGTTCGAAACGAAGCGGAAAAGGCGAGAAATTTCACTAATCTCGACAATCGATTGCGAGAGTTGCGTACTGATGTTGTTCTCGATCAGTTTCATGAGTTACAGACACAACTTTTGGGACTTACAAGCCAGCTAAATGAAGTCAATCAACGTAGAGAGCGCCTCGCGAAGGAACTTCTTGAACTCGAAGATGAAAAACGCTTACATGAAGTTGACAGGCACCAACTTCAAACGAACCACCAATCGCTACTTCAAAAAACCACTGAACATGAATCGACAATCCGCCACGCTACACAGCGCTGCGAAATGATGGATCGGTCAATTGTAGAATCGCGTGAACAAGTAACCGAAGAACGTAGTCGACTTTCCCAAATCACTACTCGTGAAACTGTACTCGCTGGCGAGCGTGACGGCGCTGCTGAACAAATCGCTGCTTCAGCTGAACGGCTTTCCGAAATAGATCGTGCTGTAGATTCATTTTCAAGTGAACATGCAAACATTGGGCAACGAGTCGTTGAACTACAAGACCGCTTGTCTACTATCCAAGATAAACTTGAAGAACAGACATCAACTCAATCACGTAAGGTTGCAATTTCTCAATCTGCGAAAGAACGACTCTCGAGCCATCAAGAGCACCACTCTCGACTTTCTGCAAGCAAAACGCAAATAGAAGAAGAGTGTACAGAAATCCAACAAAAACGAGACTCCGCATCATCTTCAATGCGTGATGCAAAGGCAACTGTCGCCGAGCACGAGTCTGTACTACATAAACACGACAATGCTGCACATACTCTTGGTGAACAAGCCGAACAACTTGCCAGAGACCTAGACTCAATGAGGCAACAACATGCTGCTTCTAGTTCGAGATTACATCTACTAGAGGAAATGCAAGTTGCTCGTGAAGGTTTAACAGATGCTGTAAAACATGTGCTCGATACACCTGAAGAGTTCCCTCAAGTTAAGGGCATGCTTGGTGATGGCATTGAAGCAAAACACGCTGATGCTCATCTTGTTGAGATCGCACTAGGTCAAAATATTCAACTCTTACTTATCGATGCGATTTCTTCAGTGCCAATTGTTGAAAAGAGAATGGAGTCATTATCTGGTAGGGTCGGGCTACTTCCGATGGACGTGGACTTCCCGACATATAAAGTACCAAACGGAGCGACCCCCCTTCTTCAATTGATTCATGTTTCAGAACATGCCACTGCTGCTGCGAACAAACTCCTTGGCAACATCGCCGTAGTCAACACCTTAGAACAAGCATACGAGTTACAACGACTGCATACAGAGTGGCGTTTTGTCACGCAGCATGGAGAGTTGCTCGAAACAGACGGCCGAGTATTTATAGGAAAAACCTCAAGCGGAGATCAAAATGGTTGGTTGACCCGTAGAATTGAAATCAGCGCACTCAAAGTTGAAGTTACAGCTTTGGATCAACAGATTGACCAACGAGAAAGCCAACTTGGCGACCTCCTTCACGAAAGTGAGCAAGCAAGACAGCAACAGCGCAACTTAGCCAAACGAGTCCGGGATGCAAGGAATGCTGTTGTCGAGTACGAATATCAACTTCAGCGACATGATGATGAACTTCATCGCTGCACGAGGCAGTTACATACCCATAATGAAGAACTTGAAGAACTTCAAAATCGAATTACGCAGAGCCAAAAGGAGTATTCAACGGCAAAAGATGACGCTGCGTTGATAACTTCAGAGATAGAGACCCTATCTGAAAAACGCGTAGAAGCACGAGCATCACTTGACGCTGCTCAAGCGCAATCTGAATCTGCTTCAGAACAACTGACCGCAGCAAGGGTCGACTTAGGACAAGTCAGCGAAAAACATGAAGCAGATCGCAGAGAGCTTCGACATGTTGATGCTGCCATTGAAGAAGCCGCTCGCCAGCGAACCTTACTACAAGGCCAGATTAATCAACGACTCAGCCAACTAGAACAGTTTGAAGCTTCAAAACAGCAAAGTCAAGAAGAAATCGAACGTTGTAAAGTAGCTGCAATGCAAT
>CAZVAE010000074.1:0-7998 GCA_964624985.1 uncultured Isosphaeraceae bacterium
ATGTTAAAACGATTCGCGTTCTGGCATACATCGCTTCCAACTCAAGTTCGTTTATCAATCGGGATGACCCTATGGTTTGCTTTCTGGGCGTTCATAACGATTCGATTTTTCAAATCAATCCCAGGGTTCAAAAGCGGCTTTACTGCACTGGGCGTCGCAGCAATTGCGCTTGGAGTTAGTGTGGGAACCGACATTGCAGATCAACACAAAAGTCACGGTGTGCTCACTGCAAAAGATGTCGTTATCCGAAAAGGACATGGTGAGAACCACGCACCTCTGATTAATGACTCTATTTCGGAAGGAATTGAGTTTGACATCCTTGGCAAACGCTCAAACTGGCTTCACATTCGCTTACCGAATGGTCAAGAGGGCTGGATCAACCAAAAAGATGCCCAAGTCGTTTCATTGGATAGTCAATACATTCAAAGTTAAAGCGACCCGCTAAAAAGCGGGTCGCAAATGTGCGTGGAGTTCTCCTCTCTCAATTACCCTTTCGGGCCTCCCTGTGTTAACAGGGACCCCACGCAGCAATTAACATCAATAAATCACTTATTCCGACGGTACCGTTGGAGTCTAAATCAAACGATGGGTTAGTCGAGTCCCAGGCACCGATGAGTAGCAGGATATCTGCAACATCGACTTGACCGTCACCATCAAAATCTTCACTGCAAGTGTTTGATCCAGTAATCTCTACACGTATCGTTAACATCGAAATATCACTCTGTTCACCAAGTAAATCTTCATCACTCACTGTAATTGGCAAAAATGACGTGTACGTATTTGGGCTTACAGCATCCGTGTCAATTTCAAACTGCATGAGAACTGGAATAGAACCCACGGAATTCGTTGACAATCCTCCAAAAAACAGAGGTGGTTCAGGTATTGTGACATCATCAATCTCGAGGAGTGATTGTGTGCCGTCGTACTCAAAATTGAATAGCCAAACATCAAATGTTTGCACTCCACTGCCTTGCTCGTATGTAACTTCAAATACATTCCAATCGACATCTTCTGTAAAGGAAAAAGAAGCATTTGCATGTTCAAGAACGTTACCAGTCGTGCTAACAATGGTTGGTGTTGTTTGTGTTTCTTGGCTTTTTGATGTTAATGTAAAGTTTGCGTTGTAGATTCCAGATGAAGAGGTGTCAATCGGAAATAACAACAGCTCTGGTTCGCCCAGTGCAGGGATAGACACTGAATCGTAACCAGTTGAATCTCCCGATGCGATTATCTCAACGAGTAGAATATCTGCTCCGGACTCAACTAAAACAGGCGCATCATTACGGATTTCAAACTCAGCATTTAGATCTGCTCCTACCAATACATCCATTTCCGGCGATGGGTTCGTCATCGTCCATCCAAACACTGCTGGCAATCGGTAATCGACAATCAATGGCAAGTGATCGGATGCAGCAATGAGGTTATCCGCAAGTGCGTTGCCTCTGGGTGTATCACCAGGAAAATACGTGTTGTTACCCGCAGTGATCGCATCGTTATAGTGATTCCCATCGTTGCCTAATGCTCGATACGTTCCCTCCATCAACTCAAACCCACCGCCGTCGAGAAGAGAAGGTGAAACAAATTGAAAATCAAAACGATCGTCAAGGCCACCGCCAATCAGACCGCCATTTTGAGTTGAAAGTGGAGACTGTGTGTGTTTAATCGCATTACTGCCACCATCCCAACCTACTCCATTTCCGAGTGGATCAATAAGTTGACCACTACCGCTATTTGTAAACCAAACATATCCAGGTTCAGTTGGTGAATAAAAGTTCATATCTCCTACAACGATGACGTGACTTCCCTCAGGCAACGTCATAAGATCGTCACGAATATTTTCGGCTCCAGCTCGTCTTTTTTCTTGATTTTCTGAGCCCGTTGCAGATTTTAGGTGCATGGAATAGACATACACTGTTTGATTTTCATAACCAAGGACTTCAAGTGCCCATCGGTCTGCATGCCGACTTGCTCCTGTATAAATGTCTTGATGCAACAATTCGTTTTCAATGAATTGTGTGGACAAGTAAAACATCGCTTGTGCTCCACCCCAACTACTATCGTTTTGGTCGGTAAACACGCCCATCGTATAATTCGGTCCCACAACTTTTTGAAGCATGCTGAGTTCTTCTTCATCAACTTCCTGAAACATGAAAATTGAAACTGGAGTTGCAAAGCCATGACTATCATCTTCGCTCGCAGCTTGTAGCACTTCTTCCATTGCAACTGGATCACCATTAAACTGAGCAGAGTTATAACTCACCACTCTGATCTGGGCAGAAGTTGATGTAGAAATCGCAAAAGCCAAAATAAGGCCATTTAATGATATAAAAACTCTGTTGAACACGCCTATACCTACGCACAAGTGTACCTTCTGAACTCAAAAAAGCCAGAAAAAACCCTCAAATGAAGCAAAGTGCTTACTTTGGAGCGACTTCCTTTGCATCATTTCCCACCACCTCATAATCCGCCACCACTGGCACATGGTCAGACGCCATGTGGAGAGCGTTTGCAATCTCATTAGATCGGGCCGTATCCCCTGCAAAAAATGAATTGTCGCCATCATTGATTGCAACATCATAATGGTTGCCGTCATTACCAAATGCATGGTATGAATTCGCAACAACGTCTAACCCTTCACCATCTTGAAGAGATGCACTGATGAATTGAAAATCAAATCGGTCATCAAGTCCACCATGAATGAGTCCAGAACCAGGCGTACCCTTTGTTGCTCGAACTTTACGATGCGACTGTGTGTGCTTTATTGCATCATCCTCACCCGACCATTCACTGGTTCCTAGTGGGTCAATGAGGTTTGTTGTTAGAGCTTTGTATGCAGGTTCGCTGGAATTGTAAAAATTCATATCTCCAACAAGAATGACGTGACTCTCTTGTGGAAGAGTTGCGATGTCTTCAAGAATAGCATTTGCACCAAATAATCGTTGTTCTTTGTTTTCACTGCCTTTAGATGCTTTAAAGTGTACGCTGTAGACCCATACAATGATATCTTCGTAATCGCCAATACCCTCTAATCTCCAGCGATCACCATACCGGGTAGCACCAGTAAAAATATCTTTATGAGCATCGGCATCTTCTTTCAGTTGAGACGAATTGTAGAACATCGCTTGCGCACCACCTGATTCTCCCTTGTTCGTATAGGTGCCCATCGAATACTCATCACCAAGAAACTGATGGAGCGTATTTTCATTTCCTGCAGAAACCTCTTGAAACATAATGATCGAAAGTGGCAATGCCTTCCCATGGCTATCGTCTTGAGAGATAGCGTCTACAACGTAGTCGATCGCTGAATGGTCCCCGATACATTTTGCGATGTTGTAACTTGCGATTCGGAATTGTGCAGGCGCACTTGTAGCAATGCAAAGAACGACGAACAAAAAGTGTTTCAATTTCATCTCATTTCTTCTGTGCAATGATGAACACATCCCAGGCAAGAGAAGGCAAGAAATTGGAGAGCATTCTATCAATCGCGGTTAGAAATCGACCGACAAACAGCGGAACCCTATTAATCAATAAGCGATTCACAATCCACTTCCCTTTTAACCTCACAATTTGTAGCCCTGCTTCTTCAAGCGCCTTAACCATTTCAGTATGTTTCGCTGTATGTTTTCTTCTCATCATTCCCCAAAGTGATCGTTTGTTACTGTAATTAAAGAAGAGTTTTCCACCTGGCTTCAATACTCGCGAAATTTCGTTGATTGCTGCAATTTGGTCTGCTAACGATTCGAAACGTGGAATCACATGGATCGTAAAAATAAAATCAAAAGTAGAATCTTCGAAATCCATGTCAAAGATGTTTGCAACTTTAATAGTGCACTGGTCAGCAAGACCTCGCTCTTCGACTTTATTGCGGATTGATTCAAGCATCGATTCATTAATGTCTGTCGTCGTAAAGGCAAACCCTTTTTCTAACACCGGCAATGTGAATCGTCCTGTACCTGCACCGATTTCAAGAACTTCCATGCCATCTTGGCTCGAAGGGAACATGCTATTGAACAATTGAATATCGTGATCACTGACGAGACGTCCTCTAGGATTTGCCTCACGCCACTTATCATAGGAGTCAGCTGTTCCTGAATATCGTTCCTGTACGTTTACTCGAGTCTGTTCTGTCATTCTATGTCCTATGAATTATGTTTCGTTTGCGATTCGCGAACGCACTGGCTCAATCATCGGTTGAATCGTATCCCACTCTGCATCGGATGGAAAGACCTTCTTATCAAATTGAAAGTCAGGATCAATGAAGGTTTTTGCCATCTCTGCGAAGGTAATGGGAGTATCAACGCCACAAAACTCCCCAATTTTCTTCGCCTCACCCACAGGATCGCTTAAAAGTGCATTGAAGTTGACTTGTAACCATTGTTCTCGAGGCAGATTGGCAAGGTCATTCATCGCTATGGTAACCATCGATTGCCATTGGAAAGCAGCAACTTCTGCTGGCTGGTGTGACGCTACGAATTCAGAAAGTTCCGGTACTCTTGGTCCCCACGTCTGCCTACTCCCCTTGACTCGACTTGAGATGTAATTGCGAAGAAAACGCAATGCCATTCTCGGCAATCCTTGTATTCGAATGCTTTTCCGCCTTCGAGTAAACGCCTTGCGGACGGAATCTCGATTCGTCCAGCCGTACAGCATCTCAGGTATCGCATCCTCAGGGTTGCGAACGACATGGATGATTTTTGCTTCTGGAAAGACGGCATGAAGGAATGGTATTCGTAGTGCGTGATAGGAAAGATCATCGACGTAGGTGTTTTGAGAGTCCTCCATCAAAGCACTGCATGCATCTCGAATTCGACTACTCAATTCAGGTGTCGCTTCATCAGCTGTGCGACAATCGTTTTCTCTAATCCCTAAATCCATATCCCAAATCATCAATGGCTCACGAACCCACTGGAACAATGGCTCTTTAGTCAGCAAGCGGCTGACTACTGATTTGCCACTCCTGGGCGTCCCAGTCACCATGATTGGATTCTTCATTGGTACAGTGTAATGCAATCAGCACAAGGCATTACATACGACTGTTTTGCTGCAGGATCAACACACTCATGCCTCAATCTCCGACGCGCCAACAATCAAAGACAGTTAACTTGAAACAACGAGGGTCCAACCAATCCAGAATATTGCAAGGTCTGCTGCCACATGGCTGATATAACCAGGCCAGATGGAGTTGTACTTGTTATAAAGCCACGCCCATACAACCCCACCAAAAAAGATGCCGAGTGATGAGAATACAACAAGTACTCCGTCGCCAAAATTCCAGATGACAATAACATGGTGGAGTGTAAAGAAGAGTGCTGAAAAAATGATACCCCCGCACACGCCAAAGAGCGTTCTACATTTCGTGAAGACAAACCACCGCCAAACATATTCTTCCATGAGTGCATTGCCAAATGAAACGGCAATAGCAAACAACCAATATGTCAACGGTAGAGTTAATCCAAACTGTTCAATCTGCCCTCTAATCCCATCCTTATCAACAATCGAATTGAGAAAAAAGAAATACCCTCCAATGATTACTCCTGTCATTAGAAGAGCCCACACCAAACCCGAACAAACTCCCTTCTTGGTTGTTGGCGACCAACTCAGTTTCCCTCTATCGATATAGAGAAGCCATAGAACGGGCAACGCAACGAGCCAAACTTTCATTAAAAACCAGATAACTTGACCGACTTGTATTTGACCAAATGGCGGCATGTAAAGTGAAGCAAAAATACCTATCATCGGTGCCGGTAAAACCAAACATAACGCGAGCATTGCTCGTTGTGATAAATGCTTCATTTGTTGTTGCATTGCTCATTATGTTAACGAGATTTATAGCGAAAGGCCTATGAATAGATTCTAATTAACCCCTCTGCCCATCGCATTGGGGTTGTTTTAGGTGGGGAAATGTGTGTTCTTTCAATTTGATGCATAATGGGCAAAGTGATTGATAACATCAAAGTTCAACCTCCATCTAGAAACTGCGGACAAGTATGTGAAAAGATTCTCCGCGCACTTCCAGGGTGGTTTGGTATTGAAGAATCAATAATTCAATATGTAAAAGATGCGGATAGCATGCCGACGATGCTTGTTAAAGATGGGGAGGATGTCATTGGATTTCTGACAATCAAAAGAGACTTTCCAGAATCCGCAGATATTCACTGCATGGGCATACTTCCAAAATATCATCGTACTGGAACGGGGAGAATCTTAATCCAAGCACTAGAAGATCATCTAAGAAATGACGGTGTAAAGATTCTGCAAGTGAAAACCGTTTCTGCAGATCGGGATTGTGATTTTTATGTAAAATCTCGCGCCTTTTATAAGGCAGTTGGATTTATCCCTCTTGAAGTGTTTCCAACGTTGTGGGATGAAGCAAACCCCTGCTTAGTCTTAGTCAAAGCACTTTAGTAATCTTTAGGGGGCTTCATTGCAATCATTCATGCCACATCACTGGCTCGCCAGTTTCAATGAGTATAGAAGGCTGAGCTTCCCGATTTATTGCCCAATTTAAAAGCGTGTTTCGCATCTCTCTAAACTTAAACGGGTACTTCGATTTGACATTTACAGTTTCACCAATATCTCTGACGAGATCATAAAGTTCATATCGTTCATCTGCGTGAAAGAAAATGAGTTTCCATTTCCCTTGGCGAATTGCTGTGAACGGTTCAATACCTGGACCTGCAGCACCCCACTGATGTGGCTGATGCCAACCGATGACTCTGTCTCCGTGCACATCTTCTAAAGCAATTCCATCGATAACATGATTGTCTGGAGCGTCAATTCCTGCGTACTGCAAAATAGTCGGGAATAAATCATGCGATATAACATTTTCAGTATTAACCGATGATTTTTTATCTAAGTCCTGAACGATAAGCGGAACTCGGATACCTCCTTCGTACGCTGAACCCTTTCCACTTCTGAGTGGTTTATTGTGAGTATGTTTCTCTCCACCACGAGCGTGTGCAGAAAGCCCCCCATTGTCAGACGTAAAAATTACAATGGTGTTATCTGCAATGCCAAGTTCTTGCAACGTATCCAATACAGATCCTAGCGAGGCGTCCACGCTTTCGACCATCGTTGCGTACGCTGCTTCCCGTTTGTCAATACCTTCATATTTTTCGTTGTATTTGGGATTCGGCATAATTGGCGTGTGTACTGCATAGGGTGCGAAGTGTAAAAAAAACGGCTCGTTTGTTTCAACTGCTTTTTCAATTTCGTTGCACGCTTCAATAGCGAGCGCTTCAGACAAGAAAATTTCTTGGTCGTGATATTTTTCAAGCCCTGGAACATCCCAAACTTGATGATTTTCGAAATCCTTCTTTTCACGCGTAGCCATAAATCTGTGCGTGCCATAAAAACTTCCCGGCCCACCTGCACCATGCCCAGCAACATTCACATCGAAACCCAAATTTTCCGGGTTGCCTCCGGGTGAATCAACTGCACCAAGATGCGCCTTGCCAACATGAATGGTGTGATAGCCAGCGTCTTGCAACAATGATGGAAGTGTCAGCTCACCGGGTTGCAATGCATCCAAATCCCACTGAGGCGGCGATAGAGTTGGGTGTTTCTTCGATGTGTCTTTATCTTTGTAAAGTGTCCAATATGTAATGTGCGATCTCGCTGGCGACTGACCAGTAAGCAAAGTTGTTCGAGAAGGTGTACGCACAGGCCCGGCAGCATATGCATTTGTGTACTTCGTACCATTGGCTGCAAGTTTCTCCAAGTTTGGAGTGTTGTACAGTTCGTTAAATGGAGTCACTTCCGAATGAAACGGCACCGAAGTGTCCTGCCATCCTAAATCGTCAACGAGGAATACCACTATGTTTGGCTTGGGAGACTGTGCAAGTGATGCCGTAACGATGATTAACTGAAGAAGCATTCACGCAGTGTACACTTGTGATGAATGTACGAAAAAACGCCCTCACTGTAAAGTGAAGGCGTTCTTGTCTCTTTGAAAGATGAACAGTTTGGGTAAAACCGATCCGACATTTCGCAATGTCG
>CAZVAE010000075.1:0-3683 GCA_964624985.1 uncultured Isosphaeraceae bacterium
AGGGAATTACCATCATAATCCGCAAGTTCAAAAGCGATGGCACGATCTTCCGTTGCGAGAATATATGGTTTCCCAAGTGAGTCGCCATCTAAAGGATAAATTTGTATGTTGCCATTTAAAATGGTGATTAGTTCAGGTTGAGAATCTTCCGTTACATTTGCTATTTTAAATGCGCTTCGATTAGCACTTAAATTCCGGACTGTATGCGAACGAATCTTCGCAAAGACCCCATCTTCACTCTGTTCTAGAAAAACGATATTCCTTGGGTTGCCCGCGTAAATGATATCTGTTCTGCCGTCATGATTAAAATCATGCAAGGCGAGCGCAGATATTTGGTGTGATACCATAATCCGAGATTTAGAAAATCTCCAATGTTCCGGAATTTCATTCGGCCGGGTGATAGGGGGGGTGTGTTCAGGAGATGCGCCTAGTTTCTGAATAAAAAGATCGATGCGACTCTTTCTATTATTGATAACAATGATGTCAATTAAACCATCGCTATTGATATCACCTGTGTACATCGGGCCTGGATCATCTCCAATTTTTATGATTTCAATATCTTGAAACCCAAAATATTCACCAAGTGCAGGTTCTTCTAAAGCATAAGAAGATGTTGAAGGCACAATTGCGAAGAGCAGTACAACAAAATTTTGGTAAAGAATTTTCATAAATAACTTCCTAGAAATCTCATTAACACATGCTATCACGCCTTACACTTGGGTATAGTGTGTTCGGAGAATATACATGTTAAAAGTTCTGCATTTACTCATATTCGCACTTGTTCCTCTTACTACATTCAATCTTTATTGTTTTTCTGATGTGATACATTTATCGAGTGGTGGTGAGATACACGGAGAAATCATAAAAAGAACGGACCAGAATATTTGGGTCGATATTGGATTTGATATTCTTGAAATTTCAATTGCTCAAGTTGATGAGGTTGTTACTGAAGGTGACGACGATCAATCTGTGCAAGTTGACCAGACATTTCTCTTCAGAACAGGCGATCAGTTGCCTGAACGTTCTCCGAAAGAACAAGCCAAACGTGTAGGCGCTTCCGTGATCAAGGTATCAACACCTGGGGGATTAGGTTCAGGGGTGTTGCTTAATGAAGATGGATACGCCATAACAAATGCGCATGTTATTCAGGGCGAATCTGATTTGAGAGCAACAGTTTGGATTCCACAGTTAGATGGCACGTTAAAACGCACTACGATAGAGGATGTTGACATCATTGCTGTCAATAATCACTTGGATTTAGCATTACTTCGTTTGGAACACCCAGAGGGCGATTTTTTTGATTTTTCAGTATTAGAGAAAGCCGAGAATATTGAAGTTGGGCAGACTGTATTTGCAATTGGAAATCCATTAGGTCTTGAACGTTCTATGAGCCAAGGTGTGATTTCCACAAAACAAAGAAGTTTTGATGGTTTAACGTATATTCAGACCGATGCTGCAATCAACCCAGGCAACTCGGGCGGCCCACTTTTTAACAGTCAGGGTGAAGTAGTAGGTATTACAAATATGGGTATTATGGCTGCTGAATCTTTAAACTTTGCAATTCCAACCCGATATGTCAAAGATTTCATCCGAAATAGGGAAGCTTTTGCATATGACGAGAAGAATCCTAACGCTGGACATATCTATCATGTGCCCCCAGAGCGTTCTAAAAATGGCATTTCGCCACTATTAAAAGATGGTGAGTCGGATTCCGATTAAAATATTTACTTAGGAAGAGAACCTACATTCGTAAAGAGGAGATTCATCTATGTTTATTCTAGCCCCAATTTTTTCAATATCTGTTGCAGTTGTTGACTTTCAAATTCAACAGGTAGTTCCTGACACAACAATCGCTGTTGTTTCTACTGATAATGTTTCAACGCTAGTTAAACATATGGAAACTTCGGGGCTTTGCGATTCTATGGATGAATGTTTTGTAACACTAAGAGGAGATACTGACGCAGAGTCTTTTTTCCCAGAATCAAATGATTACGAAGCAATGTTTGAATCGTTAGGAATTGATTACGAGAATTGGTCTCTTCCATCTGGTCATGCAGGATTCGCACTTTATCCAGTTGTCGATTACGAAGTAGGTTCGGTTGGACTTGGCATGTTTGGAATGATTGAGTTAGACGAACGTACCTACGCTGAATTGTTTACTGACAATTTTGAACGTTACTTAACAGATTCACAAATCACAGTTGAAAGTGTGAACCTTGCTGGTCGCGATGTTTGGATGGTTCAAAATCCAAATGCTGACCAAATGCAACCACTAGCATTTTTAGGTGACAATGCCTTTGACCGTGGATATCTTGTGTTCAGTGATGGCTATCTGATGGTAGGAACAGAGCCGGATACTCTTGCTACAGCGTTGTTTGCATTAGACGGTGATTTCGAATCAGATATGCTTGACTCAAATAATGATTTTATTGCGCTTGTGGATAGGTGTGGAACTGGGGGAGATGTCTTTGCTGGAGTCATGCTTTCAAATCTAGCAGATACGATTATTCAAATGGATCAATCTGGTATGTCAATGATGTTTTTACCAATGCTTAAGACTACTTTTGGTGATGTTGATGCAATCGCTGAGTCCGTATCGCTATCGCCATCAGAAGATATCCTCCTCGATGTTCAATACACCGCACTGATGAATGAGGGGCGTAATGGCTTACTTGGGTTGTTAGGTAGTAATGTTCCTGCTCAGCCAATTCCGCAATTTGTTGAACCCGACCCCTTGACATATACACAAGGGCAGATCGATTTTGACAAATTTATTGACCTTGTCAAAGAGTCAATTCAGAACAACCCAATGCTTGCAATGCAAATGGGTCCTGAAATGGATCAAATGGAAGTCGGCCTTGGGCTTTTTTTGAATCCACTTGGTTCAACATATCACTCATTTTCAACAGGTCAAATGCCGTACAACCCAGAGAGTGTCGGTCATCTCATTGCAGTTGAGTGCACGGATCAGGAAGCATTTGCAAATGCCCTTACGCTAACTCTTCCAATGGCTGGTGCTAAAGTCGAAGATTTTCTCGGCAACCAAATCTTTACAATCGATTTAGGAAGCGATATGCCGATGCCAGTTCCAATATCCCTCGAAATGTCAATCGCAATCGGAGGAGGTTATGCAATTGTTGGGACTACAAATACTGTCCAGAATGCGTTACGAAGAATTGCAAATCCTGGAAATGACAAGAGTAGTATTTCTTCGAATCCAGTTGCATCACTAGTTTCTCATGACAATGTCTCTTCTTGGGGCTTTGGAGATGTTAAGACCAGTCTAGAGATTAAGATTGCGATGTCTGAACAAATGAGTGAAGAGATGTTCGAAGATATGGAATCATTTGATCCAGAAATGGCTGCCGAGATGCGGAAAGAGTTTGAAGAACAAAATGAGATCCAGGCTGCAGTGACGCAAGCGATTGCGTCTATGCTTGGCCCAATGGCATGGAATATGACTGCGGACGAGACCGGCATCAATGCAACACTCATCATGCTAAAACCAGAAAAGTAACTAGTTTTACTCTGAAATCTCGCTTACGCCCATCCTAACTGATAGAAGACCGCTGTGAAGATAAGGTCAGCGATGACAATTGTGACAACTGTTTGCACAACAGTATCTGTAGTTGCTTTGCCAACACCTGCTGCACCACCACTTACTTTAAATCCGTTATAGCAAC
>CAZVAE010000075.1:3693-7997 GCA_964624985.1 uncultured Isosphaeraceae bacterium
AATGAGTCCAAAAACGCTCGCTTTAAACAGTCCAGTTGTGAAATCAGAAAGCGAAACTTGTGAAAGTGTGTTTAGTTTATATAGTTCATATGGGACACCGAGTAACTCGACTGAAATGACACCTGCAGTCACAATCGCAACGACATCTCCAATGATTGTGAGCAGAATTAGACTGAGTACAGTTGCAATCACACGTGGCAGTGCGAGAAAGCGAATTGGATTTAACGCCTGGGATTCGAGGGCTTCTATTTCTTCGCCTACAACCATTGTGCCTAATTCAGCCGCAATCGCTGCTCCGGCGAAACCTGTAAGTACAATCGCAGAAATGAGAGGTCCAAGTTCACGTAAAACAGCAACTCCAACAATGTTAGCAATCTTATCTGTTTGACCAAATGTTGAAAGTGGTGGCTCCATTTGAATCGCAAGTATTAATCCAATACATCCACAAACAAGACAGACAATTCCAACTGAGCGAACACCAATGCGAACTATCTGACCAACAGTTGCCGCTCGGCTGAAACGTACCTGTTTACTAAACATTGATTTCCACAGCCAAGAAGCGACATCAAGAAGAAGACCAGCAACTCCACCTAAAAATTCAAAGACACGGATCCATAGATCACCCCAAGCTTCAAAGGCCCTTACTAATGCCATCGGTTCATCTTGTTTTTTATTCTGCAAGGGCATCTTCTCTGGAGTCTAATATGGAAAAAATTTGGTCAAGTCGAGCGAGTTCGATGATCGACCGTACTCCTTCTGACATTGAGCATAATGTAAATTCTATGTTTGATTGCTTCGAAAGTTGGAGACCCTCTATCAAAGTTGCCACACCAGAAGAGTCCATATAAGGGACATGGCACAAATCTACAACCACTCTTTTAGGAGCTTCTTGAATAACTGGATGAATAGCATTCTTTAACTCGGTAGATTTACCTATATCAATATCGCCGAGTGGAATAATCAATGTTGTTGTTCCAATGTTTTGAATCTCAATCTGAAGTGGCGTATTTTCCATAAATCTTTTTCTCAGTTAATGAATTGTTCTGCTTTTATACCTAATTTTTAAACTGCGTTTTCTTCATTGTAAGTTTCATGCCACCATCTTCTCTTTTTACCCAAGTGGCTTCATCCATTACCGTCTGGATTAAATGCACACCAAGACCACCTGGCTTGATATCATCAAGGGCCCGAGATTTGATGAGTTCAACATCAACTTGCATGGCATCGTCTTCTATTTCGATACAAATATGGGGTTCTGGAGTCCTGCTTGTTAGGAACGCGAGCCGAATTCGTCCAGTTTCTGAACCTTGATAACCATGCCTATAGATATTACTGATAGCTTCATCCACAGCCATTGCTATCTGCCCTGATTCACGATTTGTAAACCCAGACTGGAGAGTAGCAGTACAAATAAGTTGTCGAATGCTCCGAAACCAAATAGGAACAGTAGGAAAATCGATTGAACATCGTGATGTTGTACACTGAGTAGTCATTGTTTCAACTCTCTATTCATGGTAACCTTTCCCGTTCTCATGAGAAACGGCAATTCCACTACTTCTCCTAAAAATGCTCCTGAAACTGTTCTAATCCTTGATTTCGGCAGTCAATATGCACAACTCATTGCAAGGAGAGTCCGGGAGGCTGGTGCATTCAGTCTTTTAATGGCTCCTGATACTCCAATTGAGGAGCTCCAAGAACATAATTTGGTTGGCATTATCCTCTCCGGAGGTCCAAATAGTGTCAGCGAAGATGGAGCTCCACGTTGCGACAAGCGTTTGTTCGAGTTAGAAGTCCCAGTTCTAGGCATTTGCTATGGGATGCAACTTGGTTGCCAGATGTTAGGAGGAAGTGTTGAGGGCGCTGAAGCCAGGGAATATGGTAGAGCAACGTTGCAAATATCTTCTAAACATGATCTTTTTAGAGGAATCCCTTCAAACACTGCAGTCTGGATGAGCCACGGGGATCAAGTTGATTGTTTGGAAGATGAATTTGAAGTACTCGCAACTACATCAACGTGCCCGATGGCGGCTGTCAGCCACCCTAAAAGTAATTTCTATGGTGTTCAATTCCATCCTGAAGTTACGCACACCCCGCATGGAGTCGAACTCCTTCGTAATTTTCTCTATGAGATCTGTCACATCAAAGGCACTTGGAAAATGTCAGATTTTATGGAAGTGCAGTGTAAACATATTCAAGAAGTTGTCGGTAAGGAGCGGGTATTATGCGGATTAAGTGGCGGAGTTGATTCATCTGTAGTCGCTGCACTATTACACAAAGCGATTGGATCTCAGCTAGTTTGTGTATTTGTGGACAATGGATTATTAAGAAAAAATGAGCGAGAGTACGTCGAAACAACCTTTAGAGATCATTTTGATATCGAGTTACATGTCATTGATGCTGAAATAGATTTTCTAAAAGATTTAGAAGGCGTTGTTGATCCACAAGAGAAAAGAACAAAAATTGGACATCGCTTTATCGAAGTGTTTAAAGAGAGCGCAGAACGTCTCCAAAAAGAGTCTAAAGGCAATATTAAATTTTTAGCTCAAGGAACCTTATACCCTGACGTTATAGAATCAGGGCATGGATACAGTGGCGCAGCTGCTAATATCAAACTCCACCATAATGTGGGGGGGCTGCCTGAGGAATTAGGATTTGAACTTATTGAACCATTGCGAGATTTGTTCAAAGATGAAGTCCGAAAACTTGGTGAAGTATTAGGCCTTCCAGAGGGTATCATTTGGCGACACCCATTCCCTGGCCCAGGATTAGCAGTACGCTGTTTAGGTGAGATTACATCCCCTAAGCTTGCTGTTTTACGTGATTGTGACGAAGTTCTTCTAGAAGAAATCATTGCTGCAAACCTATATCGAAACACAGATCAAGTTTTCGCAGTGTTACTGCCCATTCAATCTGTAGGAGTTATGGGAGATGGAAGAACGTACGAATCTGTTGTCGCGATTAGAGCTGTTGAAACTCAAGATTTTATGACTGCTGATTGGGCCAAGATTCCATTTGATGTCTTGTCTTCAATAAGCACAAGGATAATTAACGAAGTGCGAGGCGTTAATCGGGTTGTGTACGATATAAGTTCGAAGCCACCCGCGACAATCGAATGGGAGTAGGTTTACTCAGCAACAATTGCAAAAATCATTCTTCCTGCAGTTGTTTGTAGGGAATTAGTAACCTCAACCATTACCATTGAACCTAAACAATCTCCGCCATCTTCAACGACGACCATTGTTCCATCAGGTAGATAGCCAACGCCTTGACGATCAGATTCACCTTTTCGGACAATATCAAGCTGCATGATTGCTCCTGGAACTGCCTGCATTCGTACCGCAGCCGAAAGGTCATTTAGATTTAAGACCGTCACTCCTTCAATCTGCCCAACTTGCTGTAAGTTAGAGTCTGTCGTTAGGATTCGATACCCACTTGTTTGGGCAAGTTCTAACAATGCTCTGTCAACACTTTCATCTGAAGTTTCAGAAGATTCAATAGTTAACTCAATTTGAGCTGAGTTTCTGAGATTTGCAAGAATGGCTAGCCCACGTCTACCTCGCTCTCTCTTTGTTTTATCTTGTGAATCTGAAAGAATATGCAACTCATCGATTACAAATTGTGTAATGATGAGCGGTGCATCTATAAATCTTGATTTTGCAAGTTGTTCAATTCTTCCATCAATTAGAATCGATGTGTCAACGAGGAGGGGTCTGATTCCACGTATCTTTCTTGCGAATTCTACGTAAGGCAATACAAGTCTAAGGTTATCCTTCGTTGTAAAAACAATACTTATCGAAAAATAACAAAGAGAAATCCCCGCAACGAGTTTCAACAAGTTTAGATATTGGAGCGCGGTGTCTTCACGCTTTAGTCCCCATGAATCACCAATTAGGTCAATCAATAAACTTACGGCTAAAGCTGCAAAGAGTCCGACAACAAGACCAAGGTATACTCCAAGAACAGCTGAGAGCCGTTTATTTGGCGTTAAAACATCAATGATGAGAACGATGGCCGCAAAGGCGATTGTCGATATGAGTGGCCCAATATGGTCTAAGAGAACCTCATCGATAGGTTGATTTGCAGCATTAAGCCCCGCAATAAATGGCAAAATTGCAGCAGCAAACATAAATGTGACGAATAGCAGTCGAATTGTCAAAATGACCAACCGCTTGGTCGCCTTCTCTCTGATTTGCTCAATCTCAAAACCAGTTAACTTCTGTTGTTCAGACTGTTGATTCATAGCGTAAAGTGTACCCTGCAACTCCATGCGATTGAAGGTGACACTTGCTATCATGTGTTAATTA
>CAZVAE010000076.1:0-7933 GCA_964624985.1 uncultured Isosphaeraceae bacterium
TGGGATGAAGGAGGCTCTGGTTGCATGGTTACCGACATCGGAACGTGAAGACTTAGAAGAACGGCTTGCAGCAGCAATCGAAATTGAGAATTACGAGCTCGCAGCAATATTGCGAGACGAAATTCGACTCCTTCGAGAGTAATGCGTTACTTTTTGTAGAACGGTAGTGGGACAACGGTTGCTGGTAACTGTTGTTTGCCAAAATCAATCTCAACAGAGTCGCCATCGAATGCAGTGGGTACATACGCCATTGCGATGGGATATCCAAATGTCGGGCTGAAACAACCGCTTGTAATCACACCTTTACCTTCGTCGAGGAGTACGTTCATGCCTTGCCTCGGCGATCGTCTTCCTTCAAGTCGCAATCCAATAAGTTTTTTAGAAGTTCCCTTATCATGAATTTTGCAAAGAGCATCTTGTCCAATGAATGGGGTTGCGTCATTCTCACCTTTACCCTTATCGAGTTTCACAGCAAAGGTTAGACCGGCTGATAGGGGATCCGTTTCCTCATCAAGTTCATGTCCATAGAGAGGCATGCCCGCTTCAAGGCGCAGTGAATCACGTGCACCCAATCCAGCAGGTTTGACGACATCAATATCATCAACATGTTTAAACATCATTTCTACAGCTTTTTGTGCGAATGCTTTTGGAAGGATGACCTCGACACCATCTTCGCCAGTGTAGCCAGTGCGTGAAATCATAAATTTTGCAACAAATAGATTTTTCGTCGTGAATCGATACCGCTTCAGTGTTGGTACTTCGCTAGAGAATTCGGAAAAAAGTTCCATCACTTTTGGGCCTTGAATCGCAATCATCGCGGTTGACTCTGTTTCATCTATCACTTTACAGATGAAATCATTTTTGTTTCGTTCAATATGTGACCATATCTTCTCGCGGTTCGCACCATTGCAGACCATAAGATAACTTGCAGCCCCATCACGGTACACGAGGACATCATCAAGACATCCACCCTCTTCATTGCAGACCAATGAATACCGGATTTGCCCCTCTTCCATTCCAAGAATTTGTCTTGTACAGAGCCGATCGAGTAGATTGCAAGCATCCTTTCCTTTAAATCGAAGTCTGCCCATGTGAGAAACGTCAAACAATCCACCACTTGTGCGCACTTGCTGATGTTCATCAATGATGGAACCATAATGCAGTGGCATATCCCACCCCGCAAAATCAACCATCTTTGCCCCCTGTTCAAGATGATAGGCGTGGAATGGTGTTGTTTGTAATTCTTGCGTATGCGTCATCGTAAACGTCCCTATTTTGAGTAGGGTATTGTACTTCCTAGCCCCCTTGGAGGTTGTGGGTGATGCTCTACAAGGGTATCCTTCTCCAAACGGATGCGATTCCCCACAACCATTCTTCTCTGCGTTTTGACCTCCATATTTGTCTCGCGACCCTCAATGCTGCATTTGAGGACCGGTTCATCTCATCTATTGAGTTTGTTGGATTAGACAGAGTTGATGAGCAACGTGTGTTAAACCTCATCCAATCAACGGTAGGGGAGCCATACATTCCAGATGTGGTTCAGGGAGATGTTCGTACCCTCACACATATTGGAGAGTTTCAATACATCTATGCAGATGTTGTGTTGCAAGAAGATGGCAGCGTTGAGTTGATTTATCGATTTACTGAGCAACAAATTATCACGCAAGTCTCCGTCGTTGGAAATACATTGATGAGTGATAAAAGTTTGCTCGATATCATCCCCGTGATGAAAGGACTTGGTCGAAATGCAGACGCAATCGACAGGGGCAAAAGGGCAATCATGGATGCATACAAGGAACAAGGAAATTACCTTGTCGAAGTGTTTCCTGATGTCATCGTGTATGGCAAAGACATAGATCCATTCACCAATCAGAAAATAGATGAATCTGTCGTCTTAATCTACAAAATAATGGAAGGACCAAGAGTTCGTGTCAAAGGTATGGCATTCTCAGGGAATCATTCCTTTTCTGACAAAGAACTTGCAGCTGAGATAGACACAAATGTTTCCGTTCCCTTTTTTAGACGAGGCGAACTTAATGAGCAAGTGTTAGCAGCAGATGTTGCAAGTTTGAAGCGGTTTTATATCAATCGCGGATTTCAAGACGTTCGAATTTCATTTGCTGATCCACTAAGTCCGAACGATAAAGAAGCATCGGTTATCTTTCTGATTGAAGAGGGGCCACAATATACAGTTGGAGGAATTTCAGCAGAGTTCTCTACAGTTGGAAACCTGCAACCTGTGTTCACAGAAGAACAAATACGAGGTCTAATTCCAATAAAAGAAGGGGATGTATTTCGTCAAGTGGATGTAACGAAAGCAGTTTCTGCAATCAATAGTGCATACGGTGTTCTGGGCCGCATTATCAATGTTGACCCGAAGCAACAAGCAATTAGAAAAGCCCGCAAGACGATGTTTGGTGGAGGAAATTCAATTGAACTTGATGCTGCGAATGCAATTCCTTACCACGCAGAACCAGGAGCAACGATTGATATCCTCTTTGCGATTACAGAGGGACGACCTACGAAGGTTGGCATTGTTGAAATTAAAGGGAATACGCTCACGCAAGACAAGGTGATTCGAGGGCGGATTGGATTAAAACCGGGGTATCCGTTTAATGTAGATGAAGCGAATCAATCTGAAGAGCGTTTAATGAAAACTGGGCTCTTTAACAAAGTCACGATGACGATTCAGCCCGAAGACAAAGACAACCCAGATGTTCGAGATTTGCTAGTGGAAGTTGATGAACGCCAGACAGGATCGCTCAACTTTGGCTTAATGGCAGGAAGTGACTCTGGCTTACTGGGGAACATCTCTTTAAATCAACAAAACTTCGATGTCATGGATTGGCCTGAGAGTTGGGAAGAATTTTGGCAACGACGGGCGTTTATTGGAGCAGGCCAACAATTTACGATGGCGTTTCAACCAGGTGATGAAGTATTCAACTATGACATTGGTCTGACGGATCCTCGTTTTTTAGATACGGATTATTCGCTAGGTGGCAAAGCGGGTTTGAGTAAAAGGGAGTACAACGACTATACTCAAGAGTCGTTTTACAGTCAGGCCACCCTAGGTCGCCGTTTCGGTGATATTTGGTACGGGAGTCTTTCTTTTTCTGCAAGTCGAATGAAACTTACAGATATTGACGACAATGTTCCACTTGAAATTTTTAATGACCGTGGTCCGAGCACATTAAATTCCCTTGGCTTCAACATTACTCGAACGACTCTAACTCCGTACATTCGGCCAACTGAGGGTTCTAGAACACGCATGTCACTTAACCAATTTGGGATTCCATCAGGAGACTACACGTTCACAAAATCACTCCTGTCATACACAACGTATTTTGCGGTAAATCGAGACTTCCTAGACCGAACGTCAACGCTTCGTCTTGATGGTCGCGTTGGATACATCTTCGGTGGTACTGCGCCAACGTATGAGAAGTACTACCTTGGCGGTCGCACGCTCCGGGGATTTGATTTCCGTTCGGTGTCACCTGTTGGTACACCACGAGTTGCTGGTGGTGATCCGAATGTACCAATTGGTGGCAATTGGCAACTCTTTTTGGGAGCTCAATATGAATTTCCTCTTGCCGATCGAGTTATTTCAATGGTTCTCTTTTGTGACAGTGGTACAGTGTTGGAAGATCCCGGATTCGATGAGTACAGGGTGAGTTTAGGCACAGGTCTTCGTCTTCATATTCCACAACTCGGACAAGCACCTCTTGCATTTGATTTTGCATTCCCGGTGCTGAAAGAAGAGCGAGATAAGAAGCGGGTATTCAGTTTTAGCGTTCAACTGCCATTTTAGGGAAGGGTATCGGCTACACATGATTTCTCATACAATGAGCAATTATCCTATCTGTATATCCTGAAATGAAGGAACTGAACACATGTCTATTACATTAAGAACGCAACGAATTGCTACAGTGCTCATGGTCGTCACTTTGATGACAGTCGTTGTGGGTTATGCCGCTGTGGCAACCACAACTATGCGACCTCCAACCGTAGTTGTTACATTTAATATTGAACGAGTGACCGCTGACTTAACCGAGCGAGGAGATGCCGAAGCTAAATTACGCGATCTTGTATCAAAAGTTGAAGATGAAGGAAAGCGTCGAGTTGATGCCATCAAGAAACTACAAGAGTCACTGGATGAAGCAACGGAAGACGAAAAGACACAGTTGAATGAGCAACTTGATCAGTTAACCCTTGAAGCAATGAGTTATTCAAGGTTCGTAGAAATGAGAATCGATAATGAGCGATCCTTGATGCTCAGAGATTTGTACCTCAAAATCCAATCAGCAGTTGCAGATATATCAGTTGAGAATGGATATGACTTGGTACTTATCAGTGATGATGACCGAGAAATTTCAATCAGCCCTCAATCAAAACAGCCTCGCGAACTCCAAGTGAGCGAGCAAATCAGGATGCAACGAATTGTGTTTTCAAGCGATCAAATTGATATTACGGATCAAATTGTGACGCACATGAATCTTGAGTGGGAAAAAAAATCAGATCAATAATCTGAAAAGGAATCAACCATGCAATACTTTAAACACCACACGATCGGCATATTCGCCATTGCACTTCTCGTCGTCACTGCTTTCGCTTTGCAGACTGAAGCAACTCGAAGAAGCTCAGTTTCGACACCAGCAGTCCTTGTATCAGTTGATTTTGAGCGTGTATTTTCATCATTAGAAGAACGTGTCTATGAACAATCAAAGGCGCAAGAAGTGATTAACGCAATAACTGAGAGTATTGAAAAAAGACGTCAGCGCATTGAAAACTATGAACAAGAATTTGAGTTATATGAGCCGGGTTCTGCAAAGTGGGAAGAACTCATGCAAGAACAGCAACTTGAAGTTCTTGAGTACCAAGCAGCAGTGGAATATCGAAATCTAAAAGCTGCACGTGAAGAGTCTAAAGGGATGCGTCGAGTCTATGAAAACATACGAAGTGCTGTAACTGTTCTTGCAAAAGAGAATGGTTGGGATTACGTTTTTGTTAATGATGCTGCGGTTGCATTTCCCGAAGGAGATAACGTAGACATGGGCGTGCAAATCAGTAACCGCCGGATGCTCTATGCGAACTCGACGATGGATGTTACAGATACAATCATTGAATACATGAATGCATCGTTTGATGAGATGGCTGTACGGTAACGCTGGTTTTGAAAGAACAGCAACATACAGCAGGCTCACTTGCAACAACGCTTGCAGCAGAACTTGATGGCCCAAGCGAACTTTTATGCACAGGTGTCTCATCACTTTCTGAAGCAGTATCTGGTGATGTTACATTCATGTTGAATGCAAAGTTTGCTAAAGAATGGGCAACGACAAAAGCATCAATAGGGATTGTTCCAAAAGATATCGAGATTCAGGGACATGATGCGACTTCAAGAGCGTTGTTGCGTGTTGCGAACCCAAATATTGCCATGGCAAAAGTGCTTGAACTGTTTAGTGATGAACAAGATGCTCCGGACATTGGTATTCACGAGAGCGCAACCATCGCACCATCTGCAACAATTGGAGAAGATGTTCGAATTGGTCCCTACACGACGATTGACGAGGGTGTCACGATTGGCAATGGAGCGACGATCTACAGCAATGTCAACATCCGACACCACTCTTCGATTGGAGAGAATACAGTTCTTCGTTCAGGTGTCGTCATCGAACACCACTGCACTGTTGGCTCCTCATGTATTCTGAATGCAAACGTTGTGATCGGCACCGATGGCTTTGGGTACTGTCCGAATGAGGAGATGACTGGACTAGTGAAAATTGAACACCTTGGTTCTGCAATTCTCGGCGACCGAGTAGAAATCGGAGCAAATTCTTGCGTCGATCGTGGCAAGTTTTCGGCGACAACCGTAGGAAATGGCACAAAAATTGATAATTTGGTTCAAATTGGTCATAATGTCAAAATTGGAGAAAACTGCGTTATCGCCGCGTGTACGGGTATTGCTGGTTCGGTTGAGATTGGTCATTGGGTTCAGATCGCTGCCCATGTAGGCATTGCTCCACACTGTAAAGTGGGTGATGGAGCAAAAATTGGGGCAAAAAGTGGCCTAATGCACGATATCCCTGCAGGGGAAGAGTGGCTCGGTATCCCAGCAGGCAAAATGAAGGATGTGTTGCGTCAATGGGCTTCTACTCGTAAACTGCCCGGAATCATTACAGAATTTGGTAAGAAAAAAGACCAGTAACCTGTATTCTAGGGAGCCAACGCACATGGCTCTACACACATGAAAAAGTCTACAACGCAAACTAAACAGTCCCAGACATCGTCAAAGGGGCACGAGATACACGCCATACCGATGCAACACACGGTCGCGAAGCCGGTGACGATTAGCGGTAAGGGGCTGCTACTTGGTGATGATGTCGATCTTGTCATCTCGCCTGCTCCAGCTGGTGAAGGGATTTCATTTGAGCGAACGGATATTGAACCCGCAACGCACATTCCCGCATTAATCACCAATGCAGATAATCGTGAGAGGCGAACGACACTGACGGTAGGAGATGTGACGGTAGAGACTGTTGAACATCTTATGTCCGCACTGTATGGAATGGGAATAGACAACGCGCTGATTCGGATTGATGGTCCCGAAGTTCCTTGTGGCGATGGCTCATCAATGCCATTTGTTGAACCTTTGTTAAAAGCAGGTACGGTGAAGCAAGATCAACCACGCACAATTTTTAGAGTGACTGAGCCAATATGCTTACAAGATGGAGATGCGATGATCGCTGCGTTTCCTTCACATCAACATGGGCTACACGTTGTATACGATTTAGATTATGCACATGCAACATCGCGAATTGCAAGACAAACCCAAGCGTGGGATAGTGCAAGTGGAACATATGTTTCAGATGTCGCCCCAGCTCGAACGTTTAGTTTAAAGGAAGAAGCCCAAGCGCTACAATCTCAAGGTATGTGTACGCACCTTACCCCAACAGAGATGCTTGTGATTGGTGAGGATGGTCCAATCGACAATGCTTACCGTTTTGATAATGAACCTGTCAGGCATAAAATTTTAGATATCGTTGGCGATTTATATTTAGCCGGCGCATTTGTTCAAGGCAGAATTGTCGCCAGCCGTTCTGGGCACGCATTAAATAGAAAATTGTGTAAAGCAATAGTTGAACAGAACAAGACTTCAAGCAGACTTTCATTAGCGCTTTCAGGCCCTGAAATGGACGTCCGTGAGATTCAACGAATCATGCCGCACCGATATCCGATGTTGTTGGTCGACCGTGTTGTAGAAATGATTGGCACAGAGAAAGCAGTTGGCGTGAAGAATGTGACGATTAATGAACCATTTTTTCAAGGCCATTATCCTGGCACTCCAATCATGCCGGGAGTTTTGGTTGTCGAAGCGATGGCACAACTCGGGGGCTTACTGATGAGTCGCAAATTAGAACATACTGGCAAACTCGCCGTGCTGCTCAGTCTTGATAAAGTTAAACTTCGACATCCAGTCACGCCCGGAGACCAGTTGATACTCGAAGCAGAGTCAATTCGCGCAGGTGTACGAACCGCGGCATTGCAATGTAAAGCATTTGTCGGTTCAAGACTCGCCGCCGAAGCACAGGTTCGGTTTATGATGGTAGACGCGGAGCAAGATTAATGGCAACAATTCACCCAACTGCATACATTGATGAAACAGCTGAAATTGCAGATAGTGCAAGCATTGGACCTTCGTGTTTCATCGGACCTCATGTATCGATCGGGGCAGGTTCGGAATTGCTTAATCACGTTACTGTGCAAAGCCACACGACAATTGGAGAGGGCAACAGGTTCTTCCCATTCAGCGTTATTGGCGGAGATCCTCAAGATAAAAAATTTAACGCTGAAATCACGACCCTCACAATTGGTGATCGAAATGAAATCAGAGAACACGTCACCATACATAGAGGCACCGATAATGGCGGTGGAA
>CAZVAE010000077.1:0-7769 GCA_964624985.1 uncultured Isosphaeraceae bacterium
ACTCTTCTCATTGTTAGTATCTGTTTTTGCGGTTGTTCGAGTCGTAACATACAGCCAACGTTCTCAAATGGCGCGGTAGCTGCAGATTCGTTTGATGCATCTCAAGCAGGTGTCGACATTCTTAAGCAGGGTGGAAATGCAGTAGATGCAGCAGTCGCCACAAGTTTTGCACTTAGTATTGTGCGTCCAGAGTCATGTGGAATTGGCGGGGGTGGGTTTATGATGATTGACTCGCCTACGATGGAGCCCGTCGCGCTGAATTATCGAGAAACTGCACCCGCAATCGTAGGACCAGCGTATTACGAGACTCACAATAGTAGAGAGGGCGGTACAGCTTCAGGTGTGCCGGGCACGGTCGCTGGGTTACTGGCAGCGCACCAGCGATATGGCGTGCTCACGCGAGAACAAGTTCTTGCTCCAGCAATTCGTCTATCACGTGGACATCGTCAAGAACACGTCATGCAAAAAATCGCAGAGCACGGCAAGTCAGGTTTTTATCAAGGGCAGGTAGCGGATGCAATCGTCGCGGCAACGGGAAGTCATATTACGCTTGAAGATTTGGCGAGTTATGCGCCTCGGTGGGAGAAACCTCTACAGATTACCATTGGTGATGGGGTAACGTTAGTTGGTATGCCGCCACCGAGCAGTGGCAGTGTGGCTATTGCGCAGATTATTGGTTTACTCCAACGCATCATTCCAAACGCATCCACAACTGACGAATTGCGATATTCGCAAGCACTCGTAGAATCGATGAAGCATGCGTTTGCAGATCGCGCGGAGCATATGGCTGACCCCACATTTGTTGATGTTCCAGTCGAGGAGTTACTGGATGCAACATATTTAGATTCTCTCGCATCAAAAATCAATCTACATAAGACTCAAGACACATATTCGTATGGTTCTGTCATCGTTCCTGATGATGGTGGTACAAGCCACTTTTGTGTCGTCGATAAAGATGGCATGATGGTGTCCGCAACGGAGACGATTAATACCCAGTTTGGCTCAAAGGTATTCGCCGAACCCTTTGGATTTCCACTCAATAATGAGATGGATGACTTTTCATCACCAGGTGGGGTAAATATATATGGACTTCGCCAATCTGAGAAGAACTTCCCAGAGCCAGGAAAGCGTCCACTTTCAAGTATGTCTCCAATAATCGTTGAGAATGAGGGTGTTCCATTTCTTGCAATTGGCGGTTCAGGTGGACCACGCATCATCTCTGCAGTTGTGCAAGTATTGCTTCGTATGTTGTGGTTTGATGATGAACCAATCGATGCAGTACAAAGGGCAAGATTACACCATCAGTGGCTTCCTAATGCAGTCTATTTTGAAGAAACCGACATGATGCCAATTGTCCAAGAGCATCTGCACCATACGGGGCATTCCTCTAGAACTCGTAGTCATATAGGTGTCGTTCAAGTCATACTTGTTGAAGAAGGAAAGCTGAAACCATGGAGTGATCAGCGAAAACTCGGTGAACCAGCAGGGTATTAAACCATGAAAAAAGCCCCGCCAGAATTGTGGCAGGGCTTTTGAAGTTCAAAATGTATACTAACCACCAAGTGTGTACCGTGTAAACGCTGTGATGGATGTCCCTTCAGGAAGAAGTTCTTGAATTGTTTTGGATTCATCAAGAACATACTTTTGTGCAAGAAGAGTATTTTCTTGAAGGTGCTTTCGGACTTTACCTTCTGACATCTTTTCAGCAATCTCATCGTTTTTGCCTGCGTCTTTTGCTTCTTGAATCGCATCAGCGCGAATCTGCGCAATCTTTTCCGCGGGCACATCATCCGCACTGATTCCCATAGGATCATGGAACACGATGTGTTGGCAAATGCCTTTCACCGAAGCATCATCAAGATCACCGGTGTATTGCAATAAACATGCACGCTTGCCATCGTGGTGAATGTACTTCCCGTAGTTGGCACCACTGTACTTATACCCACGAGCGTAATTAACATTTTCACCAGTTGTGATTCGTAAATCATCAACGAGTTTAGTCATGTCATCTGAGAGTTCAATTTCACCATCACCTGCACCCATTGCGATTGCAGCAATTTTTTCAACGGCTTCAACGAAATTTTCATTCTTAGCAGTGAAGTCGGTTTCAGTTCGAACTTCTACAATTGCTGCACTGCCACCATCTATGGAGATGCAAATCTGACCTTCGCCAGTTGTTCGTTCAGTTCGGGTGTCCATTTTGCCTTTTTTGGTTTCACGTAACCACTCTTCAGCGGCAGTAGGATCACCACCAGTTTCATTAAGTGCTTTTTTACAGTCCATCATGCCGAGACCAGTTTTTTGACGTAGTGACATGACATCTTTTGCGGTAAAACTCATAGTTGTATCTCCAATAGTTTTACGTAGTTCAGGAATTATCAGCGTCGGTCGCTGGCGTTTCTTCTTCAGTCGCAACTGCCGTTACAGTTGCTTCTTCTACTTCTTCAGGTGCGGGTGTTTCTTCGTCTGCTTTAAACGCAGCACGAGTTGATCGTTGACGATTTTCTTCTTGTAACGCAGCATCTTGAGCTTCTTTTTCAGCTTTCTTTGCAGCAGCATCTTCTTTTGCTCTTCTACTTTGCAACCCATCTCCTACAGCAGCCATTAAATCAGCAATCACCACTTCGATAGAACGAAGTGAGTCATCATTGCCGGGGATAGGAATGTCGACGAGTTCAGGATCGCCATCGGTATCAATAAGACCTATGGTTGGAATACGGAGTGCAGTTGCTTCTCGAAGAGCATTCGTCTCAACGTTTGCATCTATGACAACCATTGCACCGGGAAGTTTGTTCATCGTCCGTATTCCATCAAGGTTCCGAGTGATTTTCGCTTTTTCACGCATGAGTTGCGAAGTCATCTTCTTGGAATACGTTTCAATTTCACCTGAATCAACAAGTCGTTCAAGTTCAATAAGTCGCTTCAGGCGTGAACGAATTGTTGAAAAGTTCGTCAGTGTTCCGCCTAACCACCGTTCAGTGACCCATGGCATGCCAGCTTCGCCAGCGTATTTTTGGACAGCGGATTGAGCCTGTCTCTTTGTTCCAACAAAGACGACATCTTTTCCACTGGCAACGGTATTTTGGATGTACGCTTTTGCTCGTAACAATCCTTTGACAGTCTCGCGTATATCAATAATGTGAAGACCATTGCGTACGCCCCAGATGTACGGTTTCATTTTTGGATTCCAATTACTTCGGCGTTGGCCAAAGTGGATGCCCGCCTCGAGAAGGCGACTCACAATATCATTCGTCGATTCACTCATGAATCAAGTCCTTTCAGCGACACCGGCATGATGTGTGGGCTTCATCAGCACAAGGGCGCTTCACATGGGTGTGTTCAATGGAACACGGTCGAGGATTACCAACCAATTCAAGCCCACCTTGCATCGGTTGTCTGCTCAAAAATGAGCTGAGTCGCATATTTTAGAGGTAATCAACTCGTTTCGCAATGCGTCGCTCTTGTTCCAAGGGCATCAAATACGAGTTTCCCATCGAAAATGGTTGCGATTGGCTTGCATTGGACTTCCCAGCCATCAAATGGGCAATTTTTCCCCATAGAGGCGAACTCGTTTACATCGATATTCCAAGGATATTGGGGATCGATAACCGTGATATCCGCCTTTTCTCCAATTCTAAGGGAACCAATATCTTGTCGTCCGAGCAATTGTGCAGGAACTGAGGTCATCATGGCGAGCATGGATGGCCAGTCGCACGTTCCATCTTCAATCAAGGGTTTTGCATACAACGCAAGCGCACACTCGACACCTGTAATTCCAAAAGATGCTTCAGAGAAATGTCTCTCTTTCGTGTACGTTGGGTGGGGGGCGTGATCCGTTGCGAGAATCGTAATGACTCCATCGACAATTCCTTGTTTAATCAAGTCTATGTCGCTCTCTTCCCGCAGTGGCGGATTCATTTTTGCAACTGTTCCAAGTTGTTTGCACGCATTGTGGGTGAGTAACAGGTGGTGAGGCGTTGCTTCACCCGTTATAGGAATGTTCTGCTCTTGAGCTTGCTGAATGAGTGCAACACTTCCACCACTACTTAGATGTTGCGCATGCCATTTCGCACCTATTGGTGCATCAAGGGTAATGTCTCGATCAATAATGGATTCTTCAGCAGATCGTGGCCAAGGATCAAGCCCCAATTCTTCTTGTACTGTTCCTGCATGCATCACACCACCGACAGTTTGACTCGGGTCTTGGCAGTGTTGCATGAAGGGGACGTTATGTTCTTTACATTTTTCTAAAATTGCACGCATCATGTCATCATCAGCAACGACATCACCATCGTCAGTAATGGCGATTGCACCTGCTTCGATGAGTTCAGCAATAGGTGCGATCTCTTTCCCATCCCTGCCAATGGTTCCGCACGCTGTAGGCAGTACTCTGCACAAAGCAATCTCCTCCGAAATCTCGATTGAACGGCGTACAAGTTCAGGTGTATCAATCGCAGGTGTTGTGTTTGGCATTGTGCAGACTGTTGTAAAACCACCAGCAACGGCAGCAGCACAACCGGTTGCAATTGTCTCTTCATGTTTTCCGCTGCTTGGTTCTCTGAAGTGCACGTGAATATCAATAAGACCTGGTGAAACAATACATCCAGTACAGTCAATCGTTAACCCTTGAACATCAAGTGGAGTTTCGCTGAGTTCTTGTAACACCCCATCTTGAATGAGGACATCGCCAACGAAATCAGTCCCATTTGCTGGGTCGATGATCCTAGAGTTTTTAAGCAACATGTTCATCCTTGTGGATATTGTACCTTGCAATAAAAAAAGCCCCTCCAAACTAGGAGGGGCTTTTGAGAAGTTAATCAAAACGGATTACTTACCAAAGGACATTGGGCAACCAGATGACTTTTTGCCTTTGCTTGAGCAATCTGCTGGTTGACAATCTTTTGCTTCGCCAGCTGCTGCTGGTTTTGCTTTTGCTTTGCTTGCGCAATCCGCTGGTTGACAATCTGCTGGTTGACAATCTTTTGCTTCACCTGCTGCTGCTGGTTTCGCTTTTGCTTTGCTTGCACAGCATTCAGATTTGCCAGCTGCTGCTGGTTTCGCTTGAGTAGCCTTTTTTGCTGCAGCCATAGGGCAACCATCAGTTCCTGCTTTATCACATGACGCTTTTTTCTGACCACATGCTGCTGGGTCGCAGTCTGCAGGGTTACAGTTTGCAGGGTCACATTGCGCTGCAGTTGCACTCGCGTTTACTTTGCTTGTTTTATTGCAACCGACAACAGCAAATCCGAGTGTAGCAACGAGGGTTAGGGCTAAAAGGTGTTTCATATTCATGTTTCTCCAAAAAAAGGGTTCTATAAGGGTTTACGTTTTGAGATACGCATTGTACTCGTTCAATAGATGAATAACAACGGAAAACTACGGTATATACGCTGTTAGAATGATATAGCGTATGAAATCGGAAAACATTGCAGCAGGTTGGGAAAAACAGCGAAAAACGCTTGATTCCCACGCAAAAACCCTACCGGAAGTGCCTGGGGTGTACCTTATGCACGATAAAGAGGGGGAGATACTTTACATCGGTAAGGCAGGATCTCTTAGAAATAGAGTCGGGTCGTATTTTCTGAAGTCAGCAGATCTTGGGCCTTGGAAGCAGGGGATGTTGCCGAAGATTCAATCCATTGAAGTCATCGAATGCTCAACAGAGTGGGAAGCGTTACTCCTTGAAGCTCGGCTCATCAAAGATCATCGCCCAAAGTACAACTCCTTACAACTTGACGGTCGGACGTACCCATATCTCGCGATCACGAAAAAAGACGATTATCCGGGAGTATATGTCACACGTTCACCTAGTGATGCTCAATTTAAAGGAGCCACGCTGTATGGTCCCTTTACGTCCGTAGGCGCATTGAACCAATCAATCCATATGTTACAAACAGTATTCAAGTACCGTACATGTGCTCTTGATATCCATAAAGATGATCCGAAGAATACGTTCTTTCGACCATGTTTGTTGCATGCTGTTGGTCGATGTTCGGCACCATGTGCAAATCGGATCTCACAATCTGCATATAAAAAAGATATTGAACGGTTTACGCGTTTTCTTTCTTCAAAAAGAAGCGAGATTGTTCGAGAACTTACTGAGTCAATGAGAAAAGCATCGGATGAGAAAGAGTTTGAAAAAGCAGCAATTTTCAGAGACCAACTTCAAGCCATTGAAAAACTAGACGAGCGGTCATCGAATGAAGTGATTTGGCAATCTGAAGTGACCATATTTGCAAAAGATCCTTCAGTTGGCATGGCATCATTGCAAAAAGTGCTGGAGGTAGATCATGAACTTCGCTTCATCGAAGCATTTGATATCGCACATCTGCAAGGTGGCGAAACCGTTGGGGCAAAAGTAGCATTTATGGATGGAAGACCTTACAAAGAAGGGTATAGAAGGTACAAAATCAAATCGGCGACAAATGATGATTACATGTCAATGCGAGAAGTCATCTCAAGACGGTATCGAGATGCTGGAGAAGGTAAAGAACTTTACCCCGATTTAATCGTGATTGATGGTGGCAAAGGACAACTCTCCGCTGCGATGGACGCATTCAATCAATTCAGCGAGCAGCCAGAACTCGTCATTAGTATTGCAAAAAAGGAAGAACTGTTGCATACGGTGAGTGCGAAGGAACCAATTCGGTTGAACCGGAATCATGAGGGATTGAAGTTAGTTCAGGCAATTCGTGATGAAGCCCACCGTTTTGCTCAACATTATCACCATTTCTTACGAAACAAAAATACGATCGGTAAAAACAGCCGTGGTGTGTAGCGTTTTTGCTCATAGTGGAAAAAGTACACAATGTAAAAACACTCTTTGTCGTTACTTCAGACGATGCGAAGGGCAAGATTACAATTTTCTTGCCGACCTCGGGGCTATCGCCGTGTGGTAGTATCTTCGAAAGGAGATTCAAATGGCAGAGGGCACAGTATTTCAAACCATTCTTGATACGGTTCAACCCGTCGCGCAAAAACAGGTGTGGGGTGTCATGGGTGATGCAATAAATCCACTTGCAGATGCACTTCGTACAGATGACAGATTCGACTGGATGCATGTACGGCATGAAGAAGTCGCTGCATTCGCGGCCGGTGCGCAAGCAAAGTTGACAGGCAAACTTGGACTATGTGCTGGGACAGTTGGTCCGGGAGCAATTCACTTGTTAAATGGTCTGTACGATGCAAAGATGGATCACGCGCCTGTTCTTGCAATCACAGGTCAAGTTCCTCGAAGTGAAGTGGGAAGCGATTACCACCAAGAAGTCAACCTTGATCGTCTCTTTGATGATGTCTGTGTGTACAACCAAACAGTCATGTGTTCGAGCCAAATGCCGAGACTCGGAGTGCTTGCAGCACAAGCAGCAATCGCGAATTCAGGCGTTTCACACCTTTCTATTCCTTCAGACGTTGGGCCTGACAAAATCAAACCAAGTGGCGTGCACAAAGTATTTGTTTCAGATTCTGAATGTATACCGGCGGCATCGCATTTGAATGAGATTGCAGCTGAATTGAACGGTGCAAAGAATGTAACGATGATGGTCGGCTGGGGATCGAGGGGTGCGACAAAAGAAATCCTCGCTCTCGCCGAAAAACTTCAAGCCCCAATCGTTCATTCACTCAAGGGTAAGGCAGTCATTAATCAAGACAATCCCTACTGGGCTGGCGGGTTAGGTTTACTCGGCACGAAAGGTGGTGTTGAAGCTGTGAATCACTGTGATGTTCTACTTCTACTCGGAACAGATTATCCGTAGAGGCAATTTTTGCCA
>CAZVAE010000078.1:0-7694 GCA_964624985.1 uncultured Isosphaeraceae bacterium
ACCTGTGTGTTCAGTAATGATCCGTTCAGTAACACCCTTGCTATCTTCTTCTCGCATAGTTGTGCCAATCTCGATGTCTTTGAATACAACGGAACCGGTTTTTTCAGCAAGAATCGGCATCACGTGAGGATCCCACTCAACAAGGATGTTGCCCTTCTTCACTTTCGTACCGGATGCATTTCGAAGTATTGCACCGTATGGAACACGGAATGCTTTATCTAACTCTCGACCTTTGTCATCGACGATGACAAGTTCGCCAGTTTGTTTTAATGTGATGAGATGTCCATCTTTGCTTCCTGGTAGTGGTACTTCGTTACAGTCACGAAGCATCATGGTCCCAGAATGAGGAGCTTTGTAATTTGTTTCCACAAACTCGCGAGATGCAACACCGCCAGTATGGAACGTACGCATTGTCAACTGAGTCCCTGGCTCACCAATCGATTGAGCTGCCAAGGTGCCGACAGCCATGCCTTCTTCAACGAGTTGACTTGTAGATAAGTCGTGACCGTAACAGAGAGCACAACAACCAGATTCAGATTCACACGTGAGTGGGCTTCTAACCTGAATGGCATCAATGTTCAATGCTTCTAGGTTTACAGCAACTTTTTCATCGATTACCTGTTTGTTTGAAACAATAACTTGATCAGTTATTGGATTCATAATTGTTTGCATGCTTGTGCGACCAATAATCAATTCACGTAGCGGTACGTGGATTTCATCGTTTTTATAAACGGCTCGTTTAGCGATTCCTCGTTTGGTTCCACAATCGTGATCATTTATGACGACTGGTTGAGCAACATCATAAAGCTTGCGTGTGAGGTACCCTGAATCCGCAGTTTTTAACGCAGTATCAGCCAATCCCTTACGTGCACCGTGAGTTGATGAGAAATACTCAAGGACATTGAGCCCTTGACGGAAGTTTGCTTTAATTGGTGTTTCAATAATCTCGCCACTCGGCTTGGTCATAAGACCTCGCATACCAGCAAGTTGCTGCATTTGGCTGACATTACCACGCGCACCGGATGTAGACATTAAGAAGACTGGGTTCAAATATCGAGTGCCTTCGTTAGAATCGACATCCACGTAACTGTTGTCTTCCGGATTACGACGGTCTACTTCGAGCGTTTTGATCAATGAGCCAGTAAGTTCTTCTCTACAGTGTGACCACAAGTCAAGTAACTGATTATGACGTTCTTGGTTCGTAATTGCACCAGCAGCGGTTGCTTTCTCAACACGGTCAACTTTTGTTTGAGTTGCATCAAGAAGTGATTGCTTGTCTGATGGGATACGCATATCAGTAATTGCGATTGAAATGCCTGACCAAGTCGATGCTTTGAAACCAACTTCTTTCATGTCATCGAGAAGCGTTAACGTGTCAGCGCGACCCATAATCTCATACGTATCGTCGATAACTCGGCTACAACCCTTCTTGGTAAGAGAACAGTTATAGAATGGCATGCCTTGGGCGAGGATTTCGCAGAACAAAACTCTGCCTACAGTCGTGACAACTCGAGCGTTTTCTGGCATCGGTTCGATTGCACCCGCCTCGTCCGTGACAATGTTTGGATACCTCGGTAGTCGCACTTGAATTTTATCTTGCAATTTAATTTGACCATAGTCATAGGCAAGAATGGCTTCATGGGCGTTGCGGAATCTACGGAGTTCTTGATCTTCTCGTGTGTCGTTTAAGTCCATATGTGTAAGGAAATACACGCCCATGACAATATCTTGACTTGGTGAAACTAGTGGATTGCCATGTGCTGGGGAGAAAATATTGTGCGTTGAGAGCATCAATACATGTGCTTCAGTTTGTGCTTCTACGGACAGTGGAAGGTGGACAGCCATCTGGTCACCATCAAAGTCCGCGTTATACCCTGTACAGACGAGTGGGTGAAGCGTAATCGCTTTTCCTTCAACGAGCACTGGTTCAAATGCTTGTATCCCCATTCGGTGCAACGTAGGTGCACGGTTAAGAAGTACAGGATGTTGATGAATGACTTGTTCTAATATATCCCAAACTTCTTCGTCTCTGCGTTCGAGCATTCGCTTCGCAGACTTAATCGTGTCAGCAAGTCCTTGTTCTTTCAAACTTCGAATGATGAACGGTTGATAGAGTTCAAGTGCAATTTTCTTTGGCAAGCCACATTGGTTCAGTTTAAGATTTGGGCCGACTACAATGACAGAACGTGCTGAATAATCAACTCGTTTACCGAGTAGGTTTTCTCGGAAGCGTCCTTGCTTCCCTTTAATCATGTCAGTAATTGATTTCAAAGGTCGATTTGAACTTCCAAGAACAGGTCGACGACACCGACCATTATCGAATAGAGCATCAACGGCCTGTTGCAACATCCGTTTTTCATTTCGAATGATGACTTCAGGCGCATTCAAGTCCATCAACTTTTTAAGTCGGTTGTTCCGATTAATGATACGGCGATAGAGATCGTTCAAATCACTTGTTGCAAAATTGCCTGACTCAAGCATCACGAGTGGACGCAGTTCAGGAGGAATGACAGGAACAACATCAAGAACCAACCATGCTGGTTCATTGTGACTTCCGCGTAATTGTTCGATTAGTTTTAGCCGTTTCGCAAGGTCTGCGGTCTTCTGTTTCGATCGAGTACTTGCGAGTTCTTCCCGGATTGTATTGACTTCTTCTTGAAGGTCGAGTGCTTCTATAAGTTCACGGACCGATTCTGCGCCCATTTCAGCTCTGAAGTCGCCGTAGCCGCCGCGGCTTCGAATTTCGCGGTATTGATCTTCTGTGATGACCTGTTTATATTCAACAGGGGTCTCTTCAATCGTGGCATCACCCGCCTCAAGTACAACGTAATCTTGGAAGTAAATGATTTTTTCAAGATCTGAAGTTTTCATCCCGAGTAGAGTGCCTAACCGACTTGGCAACGCTTTGAAGAACCAAATGTGTACTGTTGATGCAGCAAGGTTAATGTGACCCATTCGTTTCCTTCGAACGCGGGAGTGGGTTACTTTGACTCCACAACGATCACAGATGATGCCTTTAAACTTTGTGCCTTTGTATTTACCACAACCACATTCGTAATCTCGCTCTGGCCCGAAGATGCGTTCACAGAATAGTCCATCTTTTTCGGGACGATACGTACGATAATTTATCGTTTCAGGTTTCTTAACTTCGCCAAAACTCCAACTACGGATATCACTTGGACTCGCGAGGCCAATTCGGGCGGATTTAAAATCGTTGACTTTATCAAAGACTTGTTCAGACATAATTACTAATTCCTATCACTCTTGAAGATCGTTGTGAACGTAAGCGAAGTAGTATCAAAGAAGACTTCCTGTCTCTTCTTGATCCTTCTCTAACTCAATGTTCATACAAAGGCCTCTAATCTCATGACACAACACATCAAAGACGACCGGCATGCCGGCTTCTAATGTGTTTGTGCCTTTCACTATGGAGTCGTATATTTTGGTACGGCCTTCTACATCATCACTCTTAACTGTGAGAAGTTCTTGCAACATGTATGCTGCGCCATACCCTTCTAGAGCCCAAACTTCCATTTCACCAAATCGCTGTCCACCTGTTCGCGCTTTGCCACCAAGCGGTTGTTGCGTTATAAGACTGTAAGGTCCTGTTGACCTTGCATGAATCTTGTCGTCAATCAAGTGATGCAATTTCAACATGTACATCACACCAACGGAACTTGGTTGCTTAAACGGATCGCCTGTACGGCCATCATGCAATTGAACTTTTCCTGCAAATGGAATTTCAGCAAGAATCTCGTCAGCAGTACCGGGGTTATCTCCAGTTTCTTCAAACAATTGTCTCTTTGCAAGAACAGAGTCATTTGCTTCCTGAATCGCGCCGAGGACTTCATCTTCAGTTGCTCCATCAAACACAGGTGTGACGGCTTGGAACCCAAGGACTTTTGCAGCCCAACCAAGGTGCAACTCAAGCAGTTGACCGACGTTCATTCGAGAGGGGACACCAAGTGGGTTTAACAGAATGTCAACGGGTGTACCATCATCCATAAATGGCATGTCTTCTTCAGGAACAACTCGTGCAATAACACCTTTGTTTCCGTGGCGACCAGCCATTTTGTCACCTACTGAAATAGAACGTTTGTTTGCAAGGTAGACGACAACTTTTTCAAGTACGCCTGATGCAAGTTCGTCGCCACGCTTCATGTGCGCGAGCTTACGTTCCTTTTCTTTGTCAATAGCATCAATTCTTGGCCAGTACTGCTCTTGAATTTTTGTTGCGCTTGCAATGGCATCTTTTGAACCCTTGATCCATTTTTCTGAGAAACCATCAATTTGTTCAATAATCACTTCAGGGATGTCAGACAAGCCAACTTTTTGGCGAGTGGATGGGTCGACCATCTCCGTACCAAGAATGTCATTCATTTGTGCAACCATTTCTCTAAAGAGAGTGATTGCTTTGTCATTCATGCTGTCTTCATACGCATCCATCTTGCGTTTGATTTGCTTTTTCTGTTCAGCATCGAGATGCATTCGTCGGCTAAAGTGGTTTGTGCCAATGACAACGCCACTTGACCCAGCAGGCACATTAAGCGATTCATTTTTGACATCTTCGCCAGCACGCCCAAAGATTGCATGAAGAAGTTTCTCCTCTGGAGTGAGTTCATTCTTGCTTTTTGGTACAACTTTCCCAACGAGAATATCGCCAGGTCCAACCCGTGCGCCTTCTCGGATAATGCCATCTTCATCCAGATTCATTAACTGACGTTCTGATACATTTGGAATATCACAAGTGAACTCTTCTTTACCAAGTTTCGTATCACGAACTTCAACTTCGTATGAATCAATGTGGATTGATGTAAAGACATCGTCTTTCACCAATCGCTCAGAGATGACAATTGCATCTTCAAAGTTATACCCATCGAATGTATTGAATGCGACGAGTACGTTCTTTCCAATAGCGAGTTCGCCGTCAACTGTTGAAGCACCGTCAGCAATAATCTGACCTTTCTTCACACGGTCGCCAATCTTAACAATCGGTTTTTGTGATTGGCACGTTCGTTCATTCAAACCACGGAAAGTTTTAAGAATGTATTCATCGGAGTTATCAATCAAAATCCTACGCGAATCCACATAGGTCACTTTTCCAGCGCTTTTTGCTTTAACGAGCATGCCAGAATAGTTCCCCACAATTTTTTCCATACCAGTTGCCACAATCGGTGGGTCAGGAATGATGAGAGGAACTGCTTGACGTTGCATGTTTGAACCCATGAGCGCTCGGTTTGCATCATCATGCTCAAGGAATGGGATGAGAGAAGCGGAAACGCCAACGAGTTGTTTCGGTGAAATGTCAATGTATTTCACGTCTACAGCATCAACTTGTGTGAGTTCTCCACTTCGGCGAGCAATGACATGCTCCTCGATAATCTTGTCTTTGTCATTAAGGACCTCAGTAGGAGCGAGAACAGAATTCATTTCTTCGTCTGCACGAAGGTATTGGACATCATCTGTAGATTTCAACTTCTGAACAGTTCTGTACGGAGTTTGGATAAAACCGTATTCGTCAATTTTTGCATAAATGCCGAGGGACGCAATCAGGCCAATGTTTGTGCCTTCAGGAGTTTCAATTGGACAAATACGACCATAGTGGGAAATGTGAACGTCTCGCACTTCAAAGCCAGCACGTTTTCTATTTAGACCACCTGGACCAAGTGCAGAAAGTCGTCTCTCGTGGACAAGCATTGAAAGTGGATTCGTTTGATCGACAACTTGAGAAAGTTCACTGCGACCAAAGAAGAAATCAATCGCAGAACTTACGGCTTTTGAATTCACAAGGTCTGCAACTTTGTTAAGTTCATCAGGGTCTTTGACACTCATGCGTTCTTGGACAGTACGTCGTAACTTGAGGAACCCTTTTCGCATCTCTTCAACTGCGAGTTCGTCTAGTGTTCGTAGGCGACGGTTACCCAAGTGGTCAATATCATCGATATGAGCACTCTCTTTTCTCGTTCGCAAATCAAGCATGTATTCGATTACTGCAATAAAATCATCTGGGCGAAGATGCATGACATCTTCTGGTACTTCCATATCAAACTTGCGGTTAATACGGAATCGCCCGACTTTACCAAGGCGATATCGATTGTCATCGAAAAACTTATCAGCAAAAAGGGCTCTTGCTTTGTCGACTTGCGGCGGATTGCCCGGTCTTAATCGACCATATATCTTGAGTAGCGCCGCTTCATGCTCAGTAGCATCTGCAAGGAAGTCTAGTTTTTCTACAGCAAGGGTATTCAGAATGAGGGGATCTGCGGGGTCTGCAATGACAGAAATTTTCTTAATTGGTGAAGCAAGAATGGCATCATAGGCATCACCAATCTGCGAGCCAATTTTACAGAGCTCTTCACCAGTATCTGAATCGATAATGAGTTCTGCAGAATAGTATTCTGGTTTAAGTTTATTGACGGAGATTTCCTGTACATCGTAAAACTTATCAAGGATTTTTTCTGTTGAACTGAAATCTTCATCGAGCGCTCGAAGGAATGTTGTTGCTGCGATTTTTGCTGATTGATCAATCTTCATTGCCAAGACGTCTTTCTTGGTTACTTCAATCTCAATCCATGAACCTCGCTCTGGAATAATTCTTGCTTTATGAAGTTGACGGTCACCTGTGTCATCTTGAATTGAAAAATCAACACCCGGAGACCGGTGCAATTGGTTCACAATGCAACGTTCGGAACCATTAATGATGAATTCGCCACCGCCGATGAGTTGTGGAATTTCACCAATATAAATTTCTTCTTCTAAAACTTCTGCAATACCTTCGCGGATGAATCGAACGCCAATTTTAAATGGACGTCCATACGTTAAGCGAAGCTCTTTGCACTCATCAACGGTGTACCTTGGCTCATCCAATTTGTAATAGAGATATTCAACTCGCATGGAGTTGTCATACGCTTCGATTGGGAAGACTTCTCGAAGAAGTGCTTCAAGGCCAATCGGCTTACGCTTGAGTGGATCAATATCAGATTGAATGAGTCGTTCGTAGGCTTGCCCTTGAACTTGTGTAAGAGGTGGTACAGGAATTGCATCGCCGCGTTTTGAAAAATCGCGTACCGTTTTCGTCGCCATAAATGACCCTCACAACTAGCAGTTACTGCGTAAGAAAAGCAGTTTGCCATGTCTTAAAGTATGTTTGTTACTGTTCTTCCAAGATGCCGCGACCGCCGCTGCCGAGCAACGTAGAGTATCCGCATCGCATTTTTTCAGCAAGGGACAACCCCAAAAACTTGAATTTTTTTTCAAAAAACGATGTTTTTCTGCTCAGACGGTAATCGACTTGCTTATTCACTCAGGAGCGTCCGATAACGTCTTTGGATAGGGAGTCGATGTCCCTTTCCATTTTTTCTTCTCAATCAGTAGAAAAACGGTCAGTAGCGATATTCGCTTCTGACCGTTTAACTTGTTGATCAATAAAGAGTTACTTTATAGTTACACTTGCACCAGCTTCTTCAAGCTGGGCTTTCACTGCATTCGCATCCTCATCGGAGCATTTCTCTTTGATTGCTTTAGGCGCTTCATCCACGAGCGCTTTCGCTTCTTTAAGACCTAAACCAGTGATTTCGCGAACGACTTTGATCACTGCGATTTTCTTATCGCCTGCTGATTCAAGAATCACATCAAACTCAGTTTGTTCATCACCACCGCCATCGCCGCCACCCGCTGGACCAGCCATCATGACT
>CAZVAE010000079.1:0-7651 GCA_964624985.1 uncultured Isosphaeraceae bacterium
TGTCAAATTTACCTAACATAAAGCGCAGAACCCTGATACTTACATCTCACGACTGTGTTTCATAATCATTGTTTAACATTTTATGAAAATCTAGCGGAAGTTCCCTTCAAGAATCCTTCAGGTCTCTGGAGAGTTCATTTTCATGTCCCGATCCATTTACAGAACATTGGTCATTTACAAACAACTCAACATTGTCTGCTAGAAGACATTGCGGCACTCCGAAATGAAGGCGTTACAAACTGGGAGGTAGAAACGTATACTTGGAGTGTTGTACCTCAAGAAATTCGCGAAGGCGTACTTATTGATTCGATATCTAAGGAACTAGCATGGGCCGCAAGTCAAATTTATACATGAGTGAGCCAAAAGCATGGCTAAACATGCTACGGATTAGCAATGCTCCAACTATTGTGAGCAACACAATGGTAGGCGCAGCGCTTGCTATTGTCGCCCATCAAGCGGAGTGGGAAATGCACATTACGGCACCCCCTCTTCAACTCGCAAAGCCGCTCATTGTAATCATAATTGTTCTGTTACTTTTGTACTTTGCAGGAATGGTACTGAATGATGCCTTCGATGCGGAGCGTGATGCCACCTTACGGCCAGATCGACCAATACCCCTAGGCATTATTACTGTACGGCAAGCGTGGATTACTGGATTAATCATGCTTGTTATTGGAATGCTTCTCGCTTTTCGAATTGGCGTCGGAGCAGGTATTTCAACTGCCGCACTCACATTTTACATTTTGCTCTATACTTTTTTGCACCACATTCCAATTGCTGCAATTCCATTGATGGCAATTTGTAGAGGACTCGTGTACATCGTAACTGCTGCAACGCTTTCGGAATCATTTGATAATACCTTGCTCATATACGCTGGCATTCTTGGCATCTACACAGCGCTGCTTACGCTCATAGGCACATTCGAGCATAGAAAACAATCTACATTTTCCTGGGTTGTGTGGATTGCACTTATCCCCGCACTCTTACCAGTCATACTGTTTGCTGTTGATTCTCCTGTTGCATGGCTCGCGTATTTTGCATTTGCTGTTTGGATGTATTTTGCTTGGAACAACCTCGCTTCTGCAAATCATCAACCCGTAAAAGGAATGCATAAAATGCTCTCAGGATTTGCACTTCTTGATTGCATACTTATTGCTTCATTGGGTGAATATTTCATTATGATTGTTTCTGCATTCTGTTTTATACTAACAGTCGCTGCACATCGAAAAATTATTGGTACATAAATGACGCACCGACTTGCTATCTTAAATGTTGTTGGCCTAACAGAAGCTCACTTAGGCAAATCCACACCAAACATCACGGCTCTCGCAGAAAAGAATGGGTTTACACCATTCGATCCGCCCTTACCTGCTGTGACGAGTACCGTTCAATCTTCGATCTTCACGGGCGGTGAACCGAAAGATCATGGTGTAGTGGCTAATGGATGGCATGAACGAAGTACGCATGAAACTTTTTTTTGGCGTCAATCAAATGACTTGGTAGAAGGTGAAAAGGTGTGGGATGAGCTTCATCGATTTGACCCAAACATAACGGTGGCGAACTTGTTTTGGTGGTTCAATATGTATTCTTCTGTGGATATCGCGGTTACACCACGACCTCAATACAGAGCAGATGGAAGAAAAATCCCTGACATCTGGACAACGCCAAATCACTTACGCCAGACACTACAGGATTCTCTTGGCCAGTTTCCCCTCTTTAACTTTTGGGGTCCTGCAGCAGGAATCGCTTCATCAAAATGGATTGCAAACGCAGCAATCGAAGTTGAACATGAGTTCTCCCCAACACTCTCATTTGTATATTTGCCGCATCTTGATTATCCACTGCAAAGAGTTGGTCCAAACCATCCATCGATTCCAAATGAACTCGAAGACATTGATAACGTCGTTGGAATGCTTATCGATTTCTACAAGAAACAACATGTTGATGTTTGTATTCTCAGCGAATATGGAATTGAAGAAGTTACTGGAGCAATAGAGATCAACAGAGTCTTGCGTAAACATGAGTATCTCTCGGTTCGGATAGAAGATGGTAGAGAGTATTTAGATACAGGTAAAAGTGTGGCGTTTGCTGTTCCTGACCATCAAGTTGCACATGTCTATGTTCGAGATGAGGTGTGCATTTCTAAGGTTGCAACATTGCTACGAGAAACTGAGGGTATTGAGTTTGTATACGTTGGAAATGATCGTGGACAATTGTGCCATGAACGATCAGGTGACATTGTCATCGTTTCAGAGAAAGATAAATGGTTTTCCCATGATTGGTGGGATTCTCCGGAATGTGCACCAGATTATCAGGCAACTGTAGATATACACAAAAAGCCAGGATATGACCCAAGAGAATTGATTCTTGAAAGCGGATGGAGAGGAAGCAAAACAAGAATTGCCTTAAAACTTCTTATGAAAAAGTTTGGCCAGCGGACGCTCTTTGATGTCATCACGTTAGATGCAACGAAGGTGAAGGGATCGCATGGACGTACCCCGAGTATGGGTGCACCTTCCCCACTACTCATTTACCCGAGTTGTGCGCAAGACACAAAAAAAGTGCCGCACTCTCTTCCGTGTGCGGCACTTAACAATCTATTCTTAGAGTGGGTTACTTGCTCTGAGACGAGTTCATACTCGTCATAACAAGAACGAGGTCCATCATGTCGACGACGCCATCCGTGTTTACGTCACCGGAATCTGGTTTTGGACATGCGAGCAATTGATTCTCACATGGTGTGTCTGGCCCAAGCCATGAACCACCTGCTTTAAGGCAAGATTGTTCATCTACAATCAAACAGCCCGTACCAATACAGCATGCGCCAATCTGTTTACCACGAGCAACCATATATCCGCCAGTACCCGAAACTGTATCGTGTGCCATTGTGAATCGACAGTCTTCTTCAAGTACGGTTGCACTTCGATATCCTCGGTACATTGCGTTACCGTTAAACATCGCAATGTTATCTGTGAACACGCAATCCTCGACTCTGCCACCACTGTCATAATCGTATACCCCACCACCGTTGTACTGTGCCCTGTTGTGCTTCAGTGAACTTGAAATCAATCGAACGTTTGAACCGAAGTTATACATGCCGCCGCCGCCATACGTAGCTGAGTTATTCGCGATTTCAGTATCGCGAATCATCGGACGGCCTCGACTGTTGTATAAACCCCCGCCACGTTCTGATGAGTTTGATTTGATTTTACAATTTTGAATCTTGGTGTTACTCCGATCACCATTGAAGATTGCACCACCTTGGTATGTCGATGAGTTACTCACAAAAATGCAATTCATGATTGTTGGACTTGAATGCAAACAAATCAAACCACCGCCAACAGTTTCCGTTTCACTGTAGAGTTCTCGGTTTCCTGTACCACCAGTGATTGTGAAGCCGTCGAGAATTGTGCTTGGACCTTCGCCACTGATACACTTTACGACACTGTCTTCAAGATTCCACCCATCAAGCGTTGTCACCGCCGCGCCTTTTGTGCTTTTTACAGAAATCGATTTGCCTTTGAAATTGATCGACTCGTTGTATCGTCCAGGCGAAACGAGAATGACATCATCACCTTGAGCAAGGTCGATTGCTTCTTGGATTGTTTCGGCTTCCGCGGGTACAAGTATCGTCTCTGCAATTGCATGAGGAACCAGCCATGCAATCATCGCGATTGCTAGGACTTTCTGCATCAAATTGAAATCAAGTATTCTCATGCTCTTGTTACTCTTTTGTAACGACATGCCCACCAAGGCAAGCGTTCTATTGTACCTTCAGTTTACACCTCTTAGTATATAAAGCCTTTATTCACAAAACTTTCCATCTCTATCGGTGTTAAATTGGGGCAAGTAAGTCGATTTCATCGATTACTGGCAAAGTACTTCTGTCTGTGCGGTTTTTCTTCTCCGTTATGGGACGCCTCTTCTTTCATACAATGGTGCGTATGGGTTCTTCATCCGAGCGATGTACACACTTAATCGATACGTCCGAGCGGGTTTCTGCGTTCGTAGCATCTTATTTTTTTAGCAGAATGTATGAAATTTCCACAAAAAATGATGGTTCGGAAGTAACAACCGTAGATGTAGATGCTGAAAATCTTGCCAAAGAATGTATTCTCAGCGCCTTCCCTGAGGACGGTTTTTTAGGTGAAGAACATGGCGAAGTGAAGGGACAAAATGAGTTTCGGTGGGTTGTTGATCCAATTGACGGCACAACCTCGTTTGCTCGCGGCGTGCCTTTGTTTGGAACGATGATCGGTCTTGAGCAAGAAGGCAAACCGATCGCAGGTGCTGTGTACATGCCTGCCATGCAGGAAAACATTTCAGCGATTGTTGGGGTGGGGGTCTCATATCAGGGCGCCTCAAAAGCATGTATGTCTACCACCGATTCAATCGAAACATCGATGATTTGTACAACTTCATACGACTATTACAAGCAAACACATAGGGAGCCGCTCTATGCTCGTCTTCTTGAATGCGGCTGTTCCCTCCGTGGCTGGAGTGATTGTTACGCATATATGTTGTTGTGTACGGGTCGAATTGACGCAGTTGTTGAACCCCTCCTGAAACCGTGGGACATACTTCCATGGCTGCCTATCCTCAAAGAATCAGGTGGTCGATATTCTGCGATTGCAGAAGGTGGAATTGCTTCAAACGCAACATTGCATGACACCCTCTATCATGCACTGCATGATGACATTACCAATTGAAGAAACTGTGCAATCACTCGGTGGTTGCGACCGTGCACTTGCTGGCGTTACTCGAGTTGCAAAACGATGGCAAGAGAGTGATGGAGATGGCGAGGAGTTCAAAACCTTCTGTCAAGAAAGTTTCGTCACGAGTGACGATGACAAAGCAAAACTTTTAGACAGATATGAAACTGCAATGGGAAGCATTGGGGGGCACCTATATGAAATCAATCGTGACCTCCGTCGATGGACTGATTTACGTGCCGATGAAATGAAACAAGTCGATGACATCATGGCGATGTTTGACCCTTGCCCTGATTTGTCTGATCAGTTTTACAAACAGAAGATTGCGTTTGTTGCACTACTCAATTTTGATAGACCCGATTTGGCAACGATGTTAGCAGAGGGCGCAACTTGGTCAACGAACACGTGGGCCGAAGCACGAATTGGCCGAGCATTTGGGCCACGCATTCCAGCGGAAGTCAACGACAGAGCACGCGAACTTGAGCATGTTGCCGATATGTTCGTCAGTGAATTTCATGTTCCTGTCGGGCAAATGGTCGATGTGAACGGGAAGTCTTGGTTTGAAAAAGATAGAAAGCTTATTGCACACTGGCTAATTCGTGAAGAGATTAAGGCGGGATACACCCAAGAAGGTGGCGTTGAAAAGCAGCGTGCACTCTCATGGGTTATGGGGCGACATATTGATGGCACACTTCCAAAACAAGTGATGGATTCCACGTGCACAGGTGCATGGAATCCACAAGAAAATACGATTGATGGTGGTGATCCCGGCGAGTTACTTGGGCCAGTTCGATATGAGCAACTCAACATTCAGCGTTCGGTGGCAGTCGATTACGACAAGTATTACGACGAACACCCAAGTGCAATCGCACGGAAGTTCGACCTTCAACGAGAGATACCTGAAGACCACGTTGAAGCGTTGATGATTGAGTTGCTTGAAGCCCCAGCTCGTGGAGAGATTGCTGCATACATGTCAAAAAAACTAGGCAGACCACTTGAGGCGTTTGACATTTACCTTGAAGATCTGGCAGAAGGGGCGAGTTCAGCGGAACTTGATGAAAAAGTCACTGCCATGTTTAAAGATGAACTTGAGTTCCAAGAAAAACTTCCTGAGGTGTTGCGAAACTTGGGGTATTGTGATGAAGACGCAGATTTCTTGGGTACCAGAGTCAATGTGGAAATTGCACGCGGTGCAGGCCATGCGATGCGACCAGGCATGATGGAATACCACGCATGGTTGCGCACAAACAGATTAGATGATCGTCTTGGATGGGATGGTTTTGATACTGCAATGCACGAACTTGGTCACAACCTCGAACAACTCATCTCGACACACTTCGTCCCACGACCACTGTTGAGAAACGTCCCAAACACAGCATGCACAGAGGCCTTTGCGTTTCTCTATCAAAACAAGGCAAGAGAAGTTGTTGGTATTCCTGATGAAAACGAAGAAGTTGCATTCGCATATGCAAGTGTCGAAGGATTACTTGCTGCATGCCAAATTGCGGGGCCATCGCTCGTTGAACTGTACACATGGCGCTGGTTGTATGAACACCCTGATGTAACTGATGAACAGTTGCGAGATCAAATGCTTGCCATTGCGGAAGATGTCTGGAACAAGTACTACAAAGAGTATTTTGGAGAGGACCCCTACCATATTCTTGGTGCATATCAGCACATGATTGGCTATCCATTGTATCTACCTGATTACACTATTGGTCATGTGATTAGCCATCAGATTAAATCACATATGCGAGGTAAGGATTTGGCTGAAGAAACAAAGCGAATTTGTTCAATTGGCCGCCTTACACCTGACCAATGGATGAAAAACGCTGTCGGGTGTGGAATTAGTGCAACACAGTTGATAGAAGATGCAAAGTCAGGAATGAAGTTGCTTTAATCCCAACTGTAGATTGGTCCGTAATCATCCATTTCGATTGTGTATCCAAGCACCGCATCATCTTTTGAATCTTCTTCATCCCAAAAAATGTTGTCTTGTGCAATACCGTCACTACGGCGCCACTGTGAAGTCACAGTTGTACCATCGACCCAATCGATCGAACCGTCTGATGCATAGACCCATCCATGCCACGTTCCGTCATCGTCAAGGGTGATGGATGCTGTTCCTTCAACACCATCTTTAGGTCCACGATTGCTAAGCAATGGGAACTTCCCTGATTTTCCATTCCACCGTTGTTCTAATCGTTCGCCCCAAAGTGGCATGTGTGCAAATGAAACATTGAATGTTGAGGACAAGTCAGCGGAAAAATTTGGGTCAAAATGACGGGCACGATAATCAGGCTGTGCCACTTCTACCCATCCTCGATCTGTTTTAGAAACGAGAACTTCCGGAGTAATCATATTTTGCAAAAGCATTGCTGACCAAAAATTTGCTGATGTGTTGTCATACACATCATCTGAGCGGGATACTTCGCTCGGTGTGAGGTACTGGGAATTTGTAATGGCATCCATCAACAATGCTCGTCCGATTGTTTGCAATTGAATCTGATCCATCATTCCCCACGCTGAACTCTGAGACGATTTCCCTTTCCCCCCAGTCACAGATTTCTGAACTGATGACAAGTACAATGACATCAACACAACAACACATGCGAGTGAAACAAGGATCCCAATGAGTGAAATTCCACGATGGTGCAGGTGTTGCATACACCCATTCTACATCATACGTTTAGGATCTGACCCCCGAAATGACCCCATGCGAACGCAAGTTTACTTGCAGTTCGCTAACGAATGGTGCCTCTCCCGGATTCGATGATTTGCGAAGCAAATCACCAGGAAGACGGGGCGAGCAACGTGAGCAGTTGTGGCGTAGCCACAACACCGGACCATGAGAAAAGCGAACGCAAGCTTGCTTGCAGTTCGCTAACGAATGGGCCGGCCCGGATTCGAACCGGGGACCGAACGATTATGAGTCGTTA
>CAZVAE010000080.1:0-7592 GCA_964624985.1 uncultured Isosphaeraceae bacterium
ATTCGCTCCAAGCCCAACGGGACATCTTCACGTAGGTGGTGCTCGTACAGCAATTTATTGCTGGGCATTTGCAAAAGCAATGAAAGGCACATTTTTACTTCGAATTGAAGATACTGATCAAAAGCGGTCTAGTGAGCAGGCATCAACTGGATTTTTTAAGGACTTGAAATGGTTAGATGTTCCTTGGGATGAAGGACCTGAGTTTGAAGGGAATGGTGGTGGAGCAGAAGGTCCATATTATCAATCTCAAAGGCTTGAATTGTATAAGAAGGAACTTCAGCGATTGCTTGATGCTGGCTTTGCATATTATGCCTTTGAAACTCCTGAAGAGTTACAAGAGGAAAGAAAGAAAGCTCGAGCTGAAAAAAGGGCATACCAATACAATCGTGCATCGCTCTCATTACCTAATGAGACAGTCCAGCAGTATCTAGAAGAGGGTAAGCCCCATGTTGTCCGCTTTAAGGTTCCTGATAAAGGACAGTTTACGGTAAAGGATTGCGTCGTCGGCGATGTGACAATCGAACGGACAGAGTTAGAAGATTTTGTGATTTTCAAAGCAGATGGTTACCCCACGTATCACTTCGCCGTCGTTGTAGATGATGCCTTAATGCATGTCACGCATGTCCTAAGAGGTCAAGAACACTTAAACAACACGTTCAAACATCAATTGTTACAAGAAGCACTTGGATACGAGTCACCAGTCTATGCACACTTTTCACTGATTTTTAATCCTGATGGTTCAAAGATGTCAAAACGAGACAAGGACAAGGTCCTAAGAAAGTTTGTCAAAGAGAATGACATTAGCGCCCCTCCAATTGATTGTATTTCAAAAGTCGAGTGGGATGAGTGGCTTTCATCTAAAGATTATCAACTGGACACAGATGATGCTACAAAACTCGCAGATGTTCTTGGCATCGAACTTCCTGAAATAAATGTTGAGGATTTTAATAGAGCGGGATACTTGCCAGAGGTGCTACTCAATTATCTTTGTTTGCTTGGATGGTCGCCTGGAAATGATATCGAACATTTTGACGCTAAATTTTTAGTTGATCATTTCACCCTTGACCGAATTGTAAAATCTCCAGCAAAATTTGATAGAGCAAAGTTACTTGCCTTCAATTTAGATGCGCTACAAGAGTTGTCGAGTGAGGAGTTTGAAAAACGGTTGTTCAAATGGTGCGAAGAATATGCGCCAGAATTTGCAACTCTTGACAATTTTTCACTGTTTGCTGCTGCAAATCACGAGAGATCAAAAACGTTACGTGATGCAACTGTAACATCAAAATTTCTGATTGAAGATGACGACTTACTGACTTGGCCAGAATCGAAACCAGTTAAGAAGGCACTTTTGAAAGGTGAGGTGACTGGACTTTCAAGAATTCCAGAAATTAAAGATGCATTAGAAGCTATAGAGATTTGGGATTCTGACTCCATCGATTCTTGTTTGCATGAGCTTGCAGAAAGACTTGCCGATGGAAACCTTGGAAAAATTGCACAGCCAGTACGTATTGCAGTTGCTGGAGGTCCTGTGAGCCCGCCCATTGGAGCCAGCCTACTCTTGCTCGGGAAAAAATCTACATTAAGGCGGCTAGAGCGCTGCCAAGAATATTTTACGAGTCTCTGTGATGCCTGAAGTTCAAACAGCTACATCTACAAAAAGTGAAATTCTTCTCGAAGGATTAATTGATTATGCGGGCCTCTATCAACCAGCTAATCTAGAAATGCAACAGGTCATAGATAACTGGGCAACATTTTTACAATCTGATGATGGTTGGATGCTTGCAAGGTTGATTATTCCAGTTCATCGTTTGGAAGAATTTAAAACAGTAGCGAAGGATGTACTGCCTTCACCTGAAGAACAAGATTTATGGCAACTGAGTGTGTTGTTGCCTCCGGTTAACGATGAACAATTCGTCTCCTCAATCCAATCAACGATCGATTTCAACTATTCAGATTGTGGAGCAGTAGCAAATGTAGTCGAGTTCAAAGCATCAACAACGAATGAGATTGAAACAGCACTTGACGCACTTCATGATGATTTGTTTCCGTACATCGAGTTACCGATAGAAGATGATCCAAGAGGGTTGATAGCGGCATTGTCTGGAACAATTGCAGGTGCAAAGGTACGCACTGGTGGAATTAGGCCAGATCTGTATCCGGAACCAAGTCTCCTTGCTCGGTTTCTTCACAGTTGTGCAGTTGCTGGACAACCGTTCAAGGCAACCGCAGGCATGCACCACCCCAATCGTAGTTTGAACGAATGCGTAGGCGTGACTGAGTTTGGTTTTCTTTCAGTCTTGCAAGCAACGGCGTCTGCGTTTTGCCAAAATGCAGATGTAGAAGAAGTGACTAACATTTTGACATCTGATACCACTGATTTTTCAGAGTTTGATCAAAGTGATTTGGAACAAGTTCGAGCCGAACTATTTAACTCGGTTGGTTCTTGTTCATTTGATGAACCACGAGAAGACCTAAGGAAACTTGGACTACTAAAGGAAATACAATGACGACAATGGACCATACACATGAAATGAGTGCGACAAGTTGGGTCGATATGGGCGAAGGGCGTCACGATTTCCCAGTACAAAACTTACCGTGGGGTGTTTGCAGTAGGCATGGAATTGTTGTTGCAATTGGCGAACAAGCAGTAGTAGTACAAGAAGCAATAAGACTTGGTAGATTGAGTTTTTCAGATGAGATTGAACATGCATTACGTCAGGACACACTAAATGAGTTTATGTCACTCGGGCATGAAACTTGGACTCTAGTAAGACATGCTCTTTTTGCTCTACTTACTGGAGAGCAAGCCCCAGAGATTCTCTGCCATCAATCAGATTTGGCATTAGTGCTTCCGGCTTCTATTGGAGATTACACTGATTTCTACGCTGCACGTAATCACGCGACGATTGTCGGAAAGATGTTCCGTCCTGATGGGGACCCGCTGATGCCGAACTATTTACATTTACCTGTTGGATATCATGGCAGAGCAAGTAGCATTGTTGTTTCAGGAACTCCAATCCAAAGACCTCATGGACAATTGAAGCCAGATGACAGCCAACCCATTTTTGCGCCATGCAAGTTACTGGATTATGAACTGGAGTTTGGAGCGTTCATTGGTACGGGCAACCCGATAGGAAATCGAATCACCATGGATGATGCGATGGAACATATTTTTGGATTAGTGATTCTTAATGATTGGTCAGCTAGAGATGTACAAAAATGGGAGTATCAGCCACTTGGTCCATTTAATGCGAAAAATTTCGCTTCGACAATTAGTCCATGGATAGTCACAATTGATGCACTTGCACCATTTCGACACGCTGGTCCTATTCGATTGGAAGGTGATCCAGACCTTCTTGAATATCTGATTCCAATTACCGAGGATGTTTTCGATGTGCAATGCTGCGCCTCTCTATCATCTGAGACGATGCGGAACGATAACATTTCAGCCCTACAACTTACACAGAGTTCACTTAAACACCTCACGTGGTCGTTTGCTCAAATGCTAGCGCATCACACCAGTACAGGTTGTCCAATGCAAAGTGGTGATTTGATAGGAAGTGGTACCATCAGTGGCGAAACGAAAGATAGCCGAGGATGTTTACTTGAACTTACTTGGCGAGGTACAGAGCCAATTGAATTACCAGATGGGACAGAGCGGCGATTCTTGTTCGATGGCGACGAACTCACTATCAAAGCGTGGTGCGAATCGGATTCCGCTAAGAGAATCGGATTTGGCTCCTGCTCTGGTGTAATCTTGCCTGCTCGTTAGTCGAAACTCGAAAGAAGTTAGGTGAGAGGGATAGGCTTCCAATCTAACCAAGATTGTGGGTACTCAGGGTCATCAATCTCCATGGCTTCTCTCGTTGGAAAGAGCGGTCTAAACGTATCACACATGACCACGAGCTCGTCAGTTTTCGTTTCATTGAGTGTGTTTTCAACAGTGCCAGGATGTGGCCCGTGCGGGATTCCTTGAGGGTGCATTGTCATTGAGCCTTCACCGATACCTTTTCGAGCAGTGTATTTATTGTCGCAGTAATACATGACTTCATCACTGTCAACATTTGAATGATTGTACGGAACTTTTACAGCTTGCTCATGAAAATCTAGAAGTCGAGGGGCAAACGCACAGATTATAAAATTACCACCGGTAAAAACTTGATGAGTTGGCGGCGGCATATGGTGCTTTCCGACAATCGAAGAGAAATCCAATGCATTAAAGCAATACGGATAATAGCATCCATCCCATCCAACTATGTCCAGCGGATGGTACGGGTAGTTGTAACTGTGAACACTGCCAAGTGCTTTAATACGAACTTCAAATTCTCCCATTTCGTCAAATGTTAATGGGAGTTCAGGGATTCGCAAATCTCGTTCGCAATAAGGTGCATGTTCTAAAAACTGAGATGTTTTTTCAGAGAGGTAACGTTTTGGAGGAAGGATATGCGAGGCATTTACACTTTCAATAAACATAAAACGGTTTTCAGGTCCATCAGATGGAGCAACGTCAAACTCCATTTTGTATATTGTTCCTTTAGGAATGATAATAAAATCGAATTTGCCGAAGGTTAACGTGCCGAATGTAGTGTGCATCGTTCCGCTTCCATCATGGATAAACAGGCACTCATCACCCTGTCCGTTCTTAAAATGGTAGCCCATGTTTGATTCAGGAACACAAACACCCATCTCGCAATCACCATTCCCGAACAGAACAGTTCGTCCTGTAACTGGATCGCCGTTCGGGCTCATTGAATTGGAAGTGATGTGACGCATACGCATCACGTCTTGTTCAACATACTCAGTTTTGGTTGAATATTCGTGTGTCCAGCCAGCAACTTGAGTTGGTGGATGGATGTGATACATCGTTGATGTTGGGCCAACAAACCCCTCGGTGCCAAAGACCTCTTCAGAATAGAGAGCGCCATCTGGTCTTCGAAATTGAATATGCCTCTTGTGTGGTATATCGCCAAGTTTTGTGTAGTAGGGCACGTTTTAAATCCTTTTAGTGGATTGTATATCAGAGATTGCCTCGACGTTCTTGTTCGAGTTCAAGGGCCTCAAAAAGTGCTTTAAAGTTACCTTTTCCAAATGATTGGCTGCCTCTTCGGCAGATAATTTCAAAGAATAAGGTTGGTCTATCTTGTACAGGTCTTGTAAAGAGTTGTAGCAAGTAACCTTGATCATCCCGATCGATAAGAATGCCTAATTCTTCGATAAGTTTCTTTTCTTCTTCGATGTCACCAACTCTATCCCAAACGAGTTCGTAATACGTTTTAGGAAGCCGCAAGAAATTCACGCCTCTGCGCCTGAGTTCAGAGATACTTTGAACCGCATCGTCAGTTCTAAAGGCAAGGTGTTGAATTCCAGGGGTATCATTATGCCAATCAAGATATTCTTGAATCTGGCTTTTTCGTTTGCCCTCTGCTGGTTCATTGATGGGGAATTTAATGAGCCCACCACCCGATGACATCACTTTAGACATGAGTGCTGAGTATTCTGTTGAGATATCAGCATCATCAAAATGTTTAAACATGGAGAATTCGAGTACATTTTCATACCAATCGACGGCCTTATTCATTCCATTTATTTCAACATTTCCTACACAATGATCAAGGAATTTTAAGCCGCAGGGGTTCTCTCGATTGAATTGATTGAGCGGGTGTTCCATGGATTGAAAACCAGGGAAGATCATGCCGCCTTGTTTTAACTCGGGTAATGCATACGCGCCGCTTCTTGAAACAAAGGAGTGGATGACATCACCAAACGTTTTGATACCAGCACAAACGACTTCTCCGTGCTCATCACCCAATGTTATTGGTTCATATGCAGATTCTGCACCATTGTTGATGGCCCGATCGTATGCCTTTTCAGCATCAAACACAGTTAGTGCAATATCTTTAACACCGTCGCCATAGAGGTTAACATGTCGTTGGGCGGGGTGATTCTTTGTCAAGCCAGTTGTTAATATGATTCGAATATTCCCTTGAGTGAGAAGATACGAGGCTTCATTTCGATTGCCTGTTGTTAAATCATCAAACTGCGTAACTTGAAACCCAAATGCGTACGCATAATAAAATGCTGCCTGTTTCGCGTTCCCTACGTATATTCGAACAAAATCCACATCAATGAGATGTAAAGGGTCAGTATCTGAAGACGTTTCTGGGGCTAAAACTTCGGTTGGCTTATTGAGCTTGGTGGTCATTGAAAATCCTCATATTCTGGCCAAACAACTATTATATAGTTGTCCTGATTTAATGGAAGAAAAAACTCCGTACTTTCTTAAAACACGTATCATATCCATCAATTATGGCGAAATCTGAGAGCAAAAAAGCAGCATTAGAAATTGTTGAACCCATTGGTGAGCGAGTCCTAATCCGCAAGGATGAAGACCGCAAAATCACTAAGGTTGGGATTCATCTACCTGACAAGATTGAGATTCCAACATTGACAGGTCGGATTGTCGCAGTTAGTTCGGTGATCGAGAACAATCCTGATTATCCTATTCAGCAGTACGATAAGGTATTGTTCAACCCAAAAAATAGCATCCCAGTTGACTTCGAGGGCGATAACAAACTATTTGTGATTCCGCTTGAGGACGTAGTCGCAATTTTTAGGCGAGAGTCATGAGTAGAAAAAACGCAGGGATGACTGCGGAGTCAATCCCTGTTCTAAAAAGAATCGGACACCGTTCAATTCGGGTTCCGGGCTCGAAAAGTTTAACGTCTAGAATGATGATGCTTGGAGCATTAGGAGCTGGGCGAACTGTATTAAAGAACCCACTTATCAGTGATGACACAGAGTTACTCGCCGAAGCATTTTCTAAGATTGGCGTGGGGGTCAAGTGGACACCAAACAAGTTAATCTTGCATGGTGTTGACGGTAAACCGCCGCACGGTGCGAAAGTAAACTTAGGTGCCGGAGGAACGCCATCTCGATTTATGATTGCTGCTGGAGCACTCGCGAAAGATTCCGTGACAGTTGATGGCGACTCAAAAATGAGAACAAGACCTATAGGGGAACTTCTCGACTCCTTAAAAGAACTAGGAGTAACGTTCAGTAGTGATTCGCTCCCAGTAGAAGTCAATGGATCAAAACTGCGTGGTGGAGAACTTGAAATCGCTCAGACAAAGTCAAGCCAGTTTATCTCAGCACTAATGCTTATCGCTCCTTTCGTTGAGGGCGGTATTGAATTGAACTGTGAGATTCCTGTCACTTCTTCAACCTACGTTGATCTTACAACAGATGTATTACGTCGATTTGGTGTTGAAGTTATAGACAGTACAGGGGGAAAGAGACAGATTAAGGTACCTCAAACTCGAGTCACACATCGAGAATTCGAAGTTGAACCGGACGCTAGCTCCGCAATCTATTTTGCTGCAATCGCAGCATTACATGAAGGGATGACGATTACTCTTGAAGGGCTTTCGCTACAGTCTAGCCAACCAGACATGGAAGCAATTCGACTTTTAGGATATGCTGGTGCTGAGGTCGTCGATGTCGATGAAGGCATAAGAGTAACTGGCACAAAGGTTCTTCGAGGATTTGAAAACCTCGATGCATCGGGGTTCCCCGATGCTTCTTTATGTTTAGCA
>CAZVAE010000081.1:0-7586 GCA_964624985.1 uncultured Isosphaeraceae bacterium
CTTTACAGGCGATAAAGGCACAGGTAATGGTGGCATGAACCCGACCAAGGAAACAGAGACGACTCTGATCGGCGAACGTTCACCAGTTGAATCTATTGAAGGAACAATAATCGCAAAACAATTATTCGAGGGGGGGTTGCTCACAACAGGGGAATCTACAGCTGAGATTCGAGATGCAGTGTTAGCACAGCAACGAGATGCTGAACAAGCAATCATCGATGAAGAAGTCCCCCGTCGCTATCATGATTTGTTGCGACACTACTTCGGTCAACTCGAACATCTTACGGAACCGTCTGATGAAGTTAGCACAGATAGTAATCAGTAGTGTTGTTTCAACATTGATACTGTTCGGTTGCTCGAACACGAACGAAGGAGTTGAACGTGTTTCGGTGTATGTTTCTGCTGATGAACAGATAGCACGTGAAGTATTTGCAGCATTCACTAATCAGACGGGAATACATGTTGATTGGGTTGGAGACAGTGAGTCGTCAAAGAATACAACCCTGGTCCAGCGGCTCATCAGAGAAAAAGAAAATCCAGTTGCTGACGTCTTTTGGTCTTCTGAGATACTAGGAACAATATTGCTTTCTAGGCAAAATATGTTCGCAGTTTGTAATGCTCCAAATGCGATGAATTGGCCCGAGAATCATAGAGATTCAAAGTTTCACTGGTTTGGTTTTTCGCCTAGAGCGAGAGTCATTGCATATGACCCAAAGATAATGAGTAAAGAAGATCTCCCTATGTACTGGTGGGAATACTCTGACGCTGTAATGGCGGATCCGAGGTTTGGAACAACTCGAACCCACGTAAATGTCATGGCTGCATTCCCTCAAGAAAGTATGGAACTATTTGAGAATATGGAACGCCCGCCTCTATATGGTGGTAACGCTGCAACAGTACAAGCAGTTGTTGATGGAAGAGCAACATTTGCAATGACGGATACCGATGACGTACATGCAGCGATTAGACGAGGGGCTTCAATTGCGATGCATATGCCAAGGCACCACGATCAAATTGGAGGAGGTACGCTTCTAATTCCAAACACTGTTGGTGTGATTGCTGACTGTTCACATCCAGAACATGCAGCAGAATTTGTAAATTTTTTACTAAGCGACGAAGTCGCCACCTTGTTGGCGTTGTCAACATCACACAATATTCCAATTCAAGAATCTGTTGCATCTAAGTTCCCTCATCTCATCATTGAAGATCCATTAGACGTTGACTTTTATAGTGCAGCATCTGTTGATGCTGAGCAGATAGCAGTTGTTATGGATGTGATAGCACAGTGAAATTGAAAAGTACTACCTTGCTCCAAGCTTTTGGCTTGTTACTGTTTATCGTTGTCCTTGTGATACCTTCAATTCTCTTCATTTTCTCTCCCGAAAGAATTGCTAACGCCGAAACTCAAGCCCCGCAAATCTGGGATGTTCTCATTCGAACGCTAGTTTGGTCCATTGGGATTGGACTATGTTCAACAGTTATTGGCTGGCTCGTCGGAATCCGAATTGCTTCACTTTCCCCATCTACGTTTTCTGGAATCATAATTTTATTACTGATGTCATTGGCTCTACCAGCCTACGCAATTTTTTATGCATGGTGGCAAGCATGGCCTTCGGGGACATGGCTCCATGCATATGTTGTCAAGCATGACCTTCTCACATTTGCTATGCAAACGTGCGTTTTTATCGCCCTAGTTGGTTGGTCATGGCCAATTCCAGCCCTAATCAGTTCAATGTCAAATAGAACTACTCAAGGGATACTTTTACTTCACCAACTCGACGAAGTTCGAATATGGAGACGATTTGCAAATCATTGGGCTACAGAAAAAAAACTAATCTTGAGCTCTTTTATCATCGTTGTCGCGTGGACATCTACGAACACGACTAGTTTTGACCTTGCTCAAGTCGGTACGATTGGTAACGAATTGAGGGCGGTACTCGCTTCAACGGGTTCTCTTACCAGTGTGCCGATTCTAATTGGTGTTGGTTTTGTTATGGCGGCTTTCGCTTCAATATGTATCTTACGGTTTAAAGCGACCTCAAAAATACATGCCATTCAACTTCGTAAAACCTCATGGCCTGTGATTTTGATTTGGTCACTACTCATCGGATTCCCACTTATGATGAGTGCAGTCATGTCGATTGGGCCTGAAAGCATACAGTTATGGGCTCAGTACAAATACGATGTGTTGCTCAGCCTATATATCGCAATCTCTGTTGCACTCGTAGCATGTCTCATCGTCATTGTTTCAATGTCGATGCACCTTTCCACGAGCAAAACAGTACATGGTTTAGCCCTATTGATCGACTTTGGTTGGTTGATGTTTGCTTGCCTACCTGCAAGTTTCATTGCTTTGCTATTCAGCGAAGCGTCTATCTTTTTGCATGCCGATCTGTTTCTAAAAACACCTCTGACACTCATCGTCGCTCAAATTGCGACGATTGGTTTTGTCGGATCGCTTGCAGGTCGATGGGTTGCAAGTTGTTCTAGAGTGAAGGTCCTAAACATTCTCGATGCGCCTCAATCCGCTGTTGGGTTATGTAAAGCGAATAGCCCTCGGCTTGTTATGGCAATGTGCGTGACATTCGCAGTTTCCATTGCGATGTCGTTTGGAGAGATTCCACTATCCACACAACTCTCTGCACCATCTGCAAATCAACCAATTTCAGTTGCGCTACTCCATGCAATGCACTATCAGCGACCTGAGATAGTGACGACTGCACTAGTTGTATTGGTTGGAATTGCAATAATGGGTGGGTTGTTCACTACCTTCGTGCAAAGAAGAGTACTCGTACTATTCTGTTTTGTTTGTATTCTTGTGGGGTGCAATTCTGATGTGCCAACTCCGATTTCGAACACACGTTCGATTGGAAAAGCAGGCACAATAGATAGCCATTTCGTGACCCCAAGGGCGATAGCCGCCAATGATCAGAAGATTCTGGTTATTGATAAAAGTGGCAGACTTCAGTTGTTTGGACCTAAAGGGACTTTCGAATCATCTATCGAATTGGAATTGTCTGGAACTGGTTTCCCAACGGGAGTCTCTATTGATAGTGATGGCAATATCTGGATTGCGGACACGCATCAACATCGTATTCTGGTAATTAATCAAGATGGCGAAACCAAATTGTCTTTTGGCGAGTACGGTCAGGATGAGGGCCAATTTTTGTATCCAACAGACATTGCATTTGGTTTAGATAATCAGGTTTACGTCACTGAATATGGTGGTAATGACAGAGTAAGCGTGTTTAATCATCAAGGTCAGTTTATTCGTTCATTTGGGAGTCATGGCACTGGACAACATCAGTTTCGTCGCCCTCAATCGATAGACGTTGATCCATCAAATGGAAACTTGTTCATCGCAGATTCAGGAAATCACCGAATTGTCGTGATGTCTCCCGAAGGTAAGGTGCTCAATATCATTTCTAGTGTAGGACGCGAGCCGTCAAACGTACTCTATCCATATGGAATTCTCATCGATTCTCCTAAGACAATACTTGTATGTGAGTATGGCAACAATCGCCTACAACGTTTTTCGAAGGAGGGTGTATCACTGGGGATATGGGGTCACCCTGGAAGCGAGTTAGGGTTCTTACGTACACCATGGGGAGTTGCAAAAACGAATAGCGGAATAGTGATTGCTGACACTGGGAATAACCGCCTACAACTATTGCCCGATATGATGACGAGCAAATGATGTTCCCAATTCAGTTCGATCGACCTGGCTGGCTTTTATTACTTCTCTTGGTTGTACCTGTGCTCTATCTTGCTAGACATGGGATGTCTCGGAAAGGCGCACGTAGCAGAGCCGTTGCGTCAACGATTATCCGCTGCTCTATCATTGCTCTCCTTGCGGTCGCTATTGCAAGGCCAGTTTGGGAAGAGCATGGCAAGGGGGTATCGCTCATCGCTGTACTTGACCGAAGTCAATCAATTCCTAAACAGTTACAAAGCAAAGCAGTGTCAACACTACAGGAATGGACGGCACCTGAACGCAGGGGTGATGGGAATAGATTAGCAGTCCTTAGTGTTGGTCGAGATGTGGCTATTGCATCAATGCCAGATGCATTGACAACATTGGAACCAGCGAGCAACGATCCAGATGGGACTGCAACAAACATTGCCAAGGGAGTGCAGATGGCGATCGCTTTACTCCCTAAAGATACAGCTTCTCGAATTCTTGTTGTTTCAGATGGTAACGAAACAGACGGACAAGTATTAGCTGTTGCGAATCAAGCAAAGTCAAGCGGTATTCCAATTGATGTATTGCCTTTAAAGTTTAATCATCAAAATGAAGTATTGATTGACAAAGTTGTTACCCCTTCTCAATCAAGGCTAGGGCAAACAGTTCCTGTTCGAGTTGTCCTTCGAAGTAAAACGGATGCCGTAGGTACGCTGCATTTACTTCAAAATGGCACTGAGATTGATGTCTCCCCTGAAGCTGATTCAAAAGGTATAACCACAAGACTTCGAGCAGGTGTAAATGCATTGATGTTTGATATTCCGATTCGTACTGGAGGTCCTCAAAAATTCGAAGCGATGTGGGTATCGGATGATGGCAGAGATACGGTTACCGCGAACAATACAGGTGTTGCCGTTACATTCGTTGCAGAAGGTGGTGCCATATTGTTGGTCACTCAAAATGAAATGTATTCTAAGCATGTCGAAGATTTACTTCTTGCTTCAGGTTTACGCATCGATCGTTGTTCACCTCGGGAAGTTCCAAGAGATAGCATTGGCTTTGCAAAATATGACGGTGTTATACTTGCAGATATCCCGCGTTGGATGCTTGATGATTTACAAGAAAAACACTTGCACTCCTTCGTACATGATTTGGGTGGAGGATTAATTTGTACTGGTGGACCGAATGCTTTTGGAGCAGGGGGATGGATTGGATCATTGCTAGAGCGTGCGATGCCTCTTAAATGCGAACCTCCTCAAACAAGGCAGTTACCACGTGGCGCACTTGCACTCATTATGCACTCTTGCGAAATGCCAGAAGGGAATTATTGGGGGCAACGGATGGCGGAAGCAGCAGTCGAGTCTTTGAGCGAACAAGATTATGTTGGCATCATCGAATATGATTGGAACGGTGGATCCAATACATTAAACAATTCAGGTTGGACATTACCACTCGAACTTGCAGGAGATAAAACAAAGGCATTCGATGCGATTAACAGTTTGGTGTTTGGAGATATGCAAGATTTCAGTTCGCCGATGAAACTTGCACTCGATGGTCTACGCACTGTTGATGCTTCACAACGTCATGTCATCATAATTACAGACGGTGACCCGATAGGACCCTCACAAGAATTGCTTTCTGAATATAGAAACGCTGAGATTACGGTCTCAACTGTAATGGTTGGCGGACATGGTTCATCGACGGATCAACAGAAAATGCAGGGAATTGCCACTGTAACCGGCGGGCGGTTTTATCTGGTCAATGACCCAAATGCTTTGCCCAACATTTTTATAAAGGAAGCTCAACTTAACTCTCGTTCTTTGTTACAAGAGGGCAAGCAGTGGGAAGTTTCAACGCAAACGAGTTTGACCGGACCAGTCAATGGAATACATGGGGTACCCCCAGTTCAGGGCTATGTCGTGACTGGTACAAAGGGAGGATTTGCGCAGACCCCATGGGTTGTCCCTGTACAGGATGGGGATGACCCACTCTTTGCATGGTGGCATTATGGGCTTGGAAAATCAATTGCATTAACAACAGATCTCGGCAATCGGTGGGCAATTGAGTGGCCAAACTGGGGGTCATTTCCTGAGTTTTGGGAATCATGTGTACGTTGGAGTATGCGAGGCGCTTCGCCCCCGAACATGACAATCACTTCTAGAGTAGAGGATGGGAAGGGAATTGTTGATCTTGAAGTAGTTGATTCAGAGAATCAAATGATGAACTTCATGCAATCAAAAGCAGTCGTCATCAATCCCTCTGGGGATGCGGTTCCAATGACGCTCCAGCAAACTGGTCCTGGAAGTTACCACGCTGAGTTTGATGCGCATGAAAGCGGGGCGTGGCTTGTGAACATCGCGTTTCAAGATACTGAGGGGAATCAGACTGGAAGAATCCCGACTGCTATCACTGTTCCTTATCCGAGGGAATATGCTGCAACAACACACAATACATCATTGCTTCAGCAGATTGCAACATTAACTGGTGGTCGTGTTCTTTCTTTTGAAGATGTAGAGTTTGTTGATCTATTTGATAGTTCAACGTTAGAACAACCCATAAGTCCACAATCGATGTGGGATTTGCTTGCCATGATTGCAGCGAGCTTTCTTGTTTTAGATGTCGCTATTCGTAGACTTTGGATTGATAAACGTAGCGTGCAATCAATGCTCGCGCCGGTAGAGAAAATTTCATCCTCATCAGTTGATGCACTTCGTAAAGTACACCAACATGAATCGAAAAAACCAAAGCGAGAGAATGAATCGTTAAAACGTAAAGTAAAGTCTCAATCATCAGAATCCTCGAAGGCTCATAAGAAATCCGAATCCAAAATCAAACAAGAAGAACATCCTGAAAATCATCTAGGCAGATTACTGAAAAGGAAACGAGAGCGAGAAAATCCTGAGGAAGATCAATGACCTTTAAACCATTAGATTTACCTGCTGAGATTCACTCTACAGATGATGTTTTACAAGGATGCGAAGTTATTCGGGATGGCTTTGCAACGATGAGAAATGAGATTGGTAAAACAATTGTTGGACAACAGCGGATTGTTGATATTGTCCTTGTCGCAATTTTGGCCAATGGACATGTTTTGCTTGAAGGTCCTCCAGGCCTTGGTAAAACGTTACTCGTTCGGACCCTTGGTGAAGTGCTCCATCTGACAACAGGTCGAATACAGTGCACAGCGGATTTAATGCCTGCAGATATTGTAGGAACAACGGTCGTTGATCAAGTAGAAAACAAAACCGAACGAAAGTTTACATTTAGAAAAGGACCTGTGTTTCACAATTTGCTTCTTGCTGATGAGATAAACAGGGCTACTCCAAAATGCCAATCGGCACTACTCGAATCGATGCAAGAAAGGTCTGTTTCAATTGACGGTGTCACACATGCATTGCCTTCACCGTTCATTGTTTTAGCGACTCAAAATCCAATTGAACAAGAAGGCACATATCCTCTTCCAGAAGCACAACTAGATCGTTTTTTAGTGAAAGTCGATGTTGGTTACGCGTCCAGAAACGAACTTAATGAGATTGTTGATCGAACAACAAGCAATGAAACGATTGGACTTCGCAAAGTAGTCGAGAGTGAGTTTATCTTAAGAGTGCAATCGTTTGTAAAAAATGTTCTCATTGCGCCACATGTCCAAGACTTTGTGACTCGGCTTGTTCTTGCAACACATAAGAATTCTGAGTTTGCGCCCGCGTGGGTGAAAGAAGACGTACTCGTCGGCGCAAGCCCAAGAGCCGCACAAGCGATTGTTTCTTGCGCCAAAGTTGTCGCGATTTTAGACGGTAGATTTGCAGTTTCTACTCGCGATATTAAAGCAATTGCTGCTCCTGCCATTCAGCACCGGCTTGTAAGGACATTTGAAGCAGAAACAGATGGACGAACTGCAAGTTCC
>CAZVAE010000082.1:0-7435 GCA_964624985.1 uncultured Isosphaeraceae bacterium
TTAACAGAAGGCCGAAGCAGTTCATGCCCACAAGCGTCATCGCAATACAGAGGCAAGGCCACAGTAAGAGCCACCAACGTGAATGGACGGGGTTTAACTGACTCAGACCATCTGCAGCAAGATTTCCCCAACTCGGCAGTGGCTCACGTATGCCAATGCCAAGAAAACTCAAAAATGCCTCTGATAAAATTGCAGCAGGTACGGTTAGCGTTGCGTACACAATGATTGTTCCAAGGAGTGCTGGAAGTAGGTGATGCGTGACCGTTCGAATGGGTCCAACTCCAATCACTTTACATGCTTCCATCGATGGTCTTGCCATCAAACTCCGAACTTGTCCTCGTATAACTCTTGAAACAGTCAACCAACTTACAATTCCAATAGCAAGTAAAAGAGCTAGTACTGGCGTAGCTTCTTGTATAAATGTTGACCCTGTTTGGTTTTGGCGTACTATCGAGTTTGCTGCGACCGTAATGAGAACGACAAGCATGATTGATGGTAGCCCATACAAGATATCAACCACTCGCATCATCGCTGCGTCAATATGCCCTCCACGTATACCGGCAATTGTTCCCCATACAGTTCCAACAAAAACAGCGATACAAGCTGCAAAGAGTCCTACCCCAATACTGATTGCTCCACCAACAATGCATCTTGAAAACAAATCTCTACCGAGCTGATCTGTACCAAACCAAGAAAACCAAGTTCCTTCTTCCTTCAAGATAGAAATTTGTTCTTTTTGAACTGCTGAATGGTGCCACCAAGATGGAGGTAGAAGAGCTGCATTTACATTTGTTTGTTCGAATCGACGAGATGTTCCGGTATCAGATATTGCCCAAACAAACAACATTATGTACACCAACATGAACACCAACGAAAAGAGTTTGAAATGTAAAAGAGAGGTCGTCCGTGCCTTCACCATGTGTGTATGGTAGAGGGATTATTCTTCTTGGGAGCCTGGCTTTTCGTCCTCATCTCTGACCGCCTGGAGCAATTGATTGAGTCGTTCATTAACGATTTCATCGAATCGCAATGATGTGTCTTCCAAACGTACTCGTAATGCATCTATGTGCCGCTCAAGCCGTTCAATCGAAAGCATTTGAGCTCGAATTGAAATTGCAGTTTTCACGCGCACAAGACCTTCCAGTTCAGCGATTTTTGCAATCGTATTTGGATCCTCTGGATCTAAAGTTCGAATTGACTCCGCGACGTGATACATTTCTGCATCTGTTTTCAACTCTGTTACTTTCACTTCAAACAAATCTGGATCTTCTTCACGAAGTCGAATCAAAGAGCCAAGACGGCGACCTTGACGACGAATAATCTTTTCAAACGCCTCAGGGTCTTTATCGCACATCGCAGAAAGTTGAGCGCATAAGTCCGGATCAATCTCTTTCGCAACAGCCATGATGTGTTCGACCATCTTTGCATCTATAGGTCTATTCCGATTTTCGATGCCCTGTTTCATCCGATCGATTCTCATATTGCCCAGACCCCTAGACCGATCTTTGTCACCATTTTCTGGAGTTGGTTGCAGATTCATGATGAAGCATGACGTAGTGCAGTTCAAACTGCAACACGTTTGTATATTGGGTTTTGTCATGCCAAGAAGCAAAAACACCGTGAGCAGAAAACCAAGAACTATTATTCGTTTCATGTTTGAAAATCTCCTACCATCAATCAGATAGTAAACCATAGTGCCATAACTCGAGGTCGCTACGTAGGCTCTCTAAACCAACGGCAACATCTGCGTAAGCGAGTTCACGTGTATCTGTAAGGTACGCGTATTCACTGAGGTTTAAGTCTTCAAGGAGCAACTCTTCGTCTTCAACACTAAGGACTCCGTTGCTCGCGATGAGCGGCTGAGAAGAGCGTTCGCTATTTTGATTTTGTTTTGAACCGTACTGTATTGCGAGGAAGACCGCGAAAACGACACAAGCAGCTAGTGCAAGTTCTCTCCACACTATAGAGTGATTGATACGGGCAATCACCGCTGGTTGTTCAATAGGCAACTCTGTTCGTGAAGCATCGAAGACGCGTTGAGATAGACCCTCTGGTGTAGGGATTGAGCATGCTGCGTCGAGTTGCGTCTCTAGATTCACTTCTGAGGTTTTTGATATGTACGTCTGGGATGCGGAAATCACACGAGAAGCAAGCCCTTCGGGAATGTGCACAACCATCGCATCATGCAATAGAGCATCGATATGTCGCTCTTCTGCGGTTAAATTGCGTTCAAATTGTCGTTCTTCATGTTCCATAAATTGCTCCATATTCAACGACTCTCATCGCAATCGATTGCTCCTTTATGACCACTCTTTTGAAGATTGCCCTCATAATCCATAATACTTCTCAGTTTTTTTAATGCACGGTGCTGGCGAGCTAAAACAGTCCCCAACGGCTCATCTAGCACTTCTGCAATCTGTTTATAGCTCATTCCAGCAGAATGCCGCATATGAATGATGTCCTGATCAGAGCTCGATAACTGGCGTACAGCGTCCCGTAGGCGTTGAATCTGCCTTTCTGTCTCATCATCTGCAAGAACGTCCGATACTCCAGTAGAAAGAACTCCAATCATCTCATTTTCCATTGGCACTGCGTGTCGCTTGCGCCGACGCATTTCGTCCCTAAGGCGATTCATTGCTATTCGGAAGAGCCAGGCCTCAAACTTCCCTGTTTCTGTATACGAAGGTAACTTTTGGGCGACCGTACAAAATGTTGATTGTGTGATTTCTTCTGAGAGCTCTTCATCCGCACATTTTGAACGAATAAGGGCAAAAACTCGGTGTGCATATGCCTCAACGATAAATTGCCACGCAACCTCATCACCCTCGGAAGCAGCAAGTATATGCTCTTGAAGTTCTTGTTTATCTGTCTGATCCGTCATATCTCAATTGCATTGTATGCCCACAACGAGAAGAACAACGAGGGAAAACCTTACAGATTGCAGTTCTACTACGATGCGTTTACAAAAGTACCTTACTATACCCCCCTTATGCATGAATTTACCACGTTCATTTTTGAGTCGCCAGTCGGTCTCCTTTACTGCATAGGACTTCTCGCGATTGGAATTTGGTTCCTTGCAAAGGGTGGTGATTACCTCGTTACCGGTGGCCTGAGTCTTGCTAAACATCTCGAGATTAAAACAATGGTCGTCGGGCTCACCATTATTGCGTTTAGTACAAGTTCACCAGAACTCGCATTTAATATCTTCGCAGCAAGTGGCGGACATGGCGAAATCACAATCGGAAACATTTTTGGTTCAAACATCGCAAATCTTGCACTCGTTCTTGGAATTGGTGCCCTAGTTCATAATCAAGTATTGAAGATGAAAGGTAAAAAGCACGCTACCCGAATTGACAAGAAATTTCTGAAAAAAGAGGGTCGATGGATGCGCGATTCTACTGTTGGAATTTCTGTTCTTGTCGGTTTGTTTCTTCTTTTTGGCAACACGCAGGAGAGTTGGCTCAAGCTGGATTGGATTTGGGGGGCGGGCATTTTCATAATTTTTGTCTTGTTCTTTTGGCACGTTATCATTCGGAATAGCCACAAAACGGATCGTGATGTGAAAGAAAATGAGACTGATTTACAAAAATACACCTCTTTACCAAAAGCGATATTTCTATTGATAGGTGGATTCATCCTACTTATCCTTGGTGGAAAATCTGCAGAGATTGGCGCCGTCGTTGGTGCTCGAATTATTGGAATTAGTGAAATATTTATTGGTGTCACAATCGTTGCCATTGCAACAAGCTTGCCAGAACTTATCACGACGATTATTGCTGCGAAAAGAGATGAGGCAGAACTTATCTGGGGAAACATTGTTGGTTCAAACATCTTCAACGTACTGTTTGTTTTGCCAATTACGCTGATTGTCGCTCAATTCATTAATGGTAACTTTATTCAAATTGCCTCTCCAAGTTCCGAACCATGGGTTTATATGATTGTGATGCTTGTCATCACCTTTCTAGCAAATGGATTTATGAAGAAAGATAAAGATATCAGTAACCGTGAGGGTTACTCACTTGTAGGTCTGTACTTTATGTTCCTGTTTGGCGTAACGATTTGGAAATCGATTGGGTGACTAGACCGTCAAGTCACTGAAATCGTCATCCGTAAATGGGTCGTCCGATGGAGATTGGGTGACCACCGTTGCGAATCCGCCACTTGGTGGTGTTACATCTGTCCAATCATAGAACCTCGTAAATCTGTTATCCCAATTCAATTTGATGACTGCCGTTGGACCATTTCGTTGTTTGGCAATAATCAGTTCAGAGAGCGATTGCTTATCTTCATTCTCTTCAAGCCACGATGGATCATTTTGGTGGTAATACGCTTCACGATGTAACATTGCTACAACGTCAGCATCTTGTTCGATTGAACCAGACTCTCTCAAGTCGCTCATTCTTGGTCGGTGCCCTTCCCGTTGTTCTGATGCTCGGTTTAACTGGCTCAAACAGACAACAGGAACATCAAGCTCACGCGCTAGTGCTTTTACACCACGACTGATTTCGCTCACTTCTTGTTGTCTTGACTCAGCGCGTTTTCCCGTTGTCATCAACTGAAGATAATCAACTAAAACGACTCCGATGTTTTCAGATTGTTTTAATCGTCTCGCCTTTGCACGTAGTTGAGTTATCGTAAGTCCAGGCGTGTCATCGATGAACAGTGGTTTACCCATTAAGTCGTTTGTTGCTTGAATGAGCGCTTCCATTTCTCTATCCCCTAGCATGTTCCGCCGTATGTCATGACCTGACACAGATGCCCTAGAACTTAACAATCGTTGAACGAGTTGTTGCCTACTCATTTCCAAACTGAACAATGCAACAGGAGTGTCTCTCATCACTATGTTCTCAGCAATGTTAAGTGCGAGCGATGTTTTACCCATAGATGGTCGTGCTGCAACAATAATCATCTCACCTTTTTGCAAACCACTCGTGATCTCATCAAGATAGGAGTAACCAGTTGCGACACCTGTGATCATCCGACCATCATTTGCTTCAAGTTGTTCAATTGCCATGTGTAGCAACTCATCCAGTTTCTCTGCATGGCGTTGCTCTGATTGTTGTGCAATGCTGAAGATGCGACGTTCGGCTTCACTCAAAATTTCACTCGGGTCTTCTGGGCTGCTATACGCGTCGTGAAGAATCTCTCCGGCAGCAGCGATGAGTTGCCTGACTACAGATTTTTCTTTTACGAGTCGGGCATAATGAGAAGCGCTCGCCGCACTTGGCACGGCCTGAGCGATTGAAACGAGATAGTCCACCCCACCGACTGCATCGAGCAGGTTTCTATCCTGCAGGAGTTGGCGTAAATGCACAAAATCAACTGTTTTAAGCGAGCCATTGTTGAGTTCCGTCATGACATCGTAGATGGAGCCGTTGGCTTTCTTGAAAAAGTCATCCCCACTCTTCAAGATGAGTTGAACATCGTTCAGGACCGTTGGGTCAATCAGAATCGAGCCAAGTAGACTTTCCTCAGCTTCGACTGCGTGTGGAGGAAGCGCCTCCATGAGGCGATTAATTGCCTGAGACTTACCGCCCGCATTTGAGTGTTGAGTTTGTTGCTGTTCGTTGCCCATCCTTGAGCATCACCTTACACTGAATATTGCGAGGGGGCGGAGAAACGACAGGTCATCCACCAAGAAAAGTTAAGATTTGAAACCAATGAGAGGTTAATGATTACACTGAAGCGAGCTCGTTTGCTGGCGTTTCTACGACTGGGATCTCACCTTCTGCAGGTGAAGTCTTGTGGGTGTCAACAGCTTGTTTCATTAAACGCCCAATTTTGAATTTGACCGTTCGTCTAGCAGGAACTGGAACACGCTCAAGTGTTCGTGGGTTTTGCGCCATTCTTGGTGCCCTATCTCGGACTTCAAACACACCAAAATCTCTGAACTCGAGTCGATTCCCTTTACCCAATTCGGTAATGACATTGTCTAAAAACGTTTGAACGATTGCACGGACATCGTTCCTTTTATATTTTGTTCCGTCAGCAATTCTGTCAATCAAATCTTTTTTAGTAGTCGTAGACATCTTCCAACTTTCTGTTCCGAAGAACACTCTCTGAGATTCACACTGTTCGCTGGTTCTCCCTCCAGCGCGTGACACTCTTTACTTCTCTTAGGGAACGTCTTTAGTAAAGAGAAAAAACATCGTGCGAACTACCTCTAACTTTGGTGGTCTACGCAAGGTGTTTTGTCTCTTTTCTATTCAAACGAACCTCCCTAGTTCAACTTCTCTCAAGACACCACTGGGCGATGCCAGCACTTCGTACATGAGTGCTACGTTTTAGTATGGCGGTTTCGGAGCTTTACGTCAAGAACCTTTTTAGAAGAGAGCACCTACATCTTTATTTTTCTTCAAAATCGTGTCAAAACTGAATAGGAACGTCTTCAATTTAAATATGAGCATAATTTCGATTATGTAAATAACTGCATTCGTAAAAAGTACGTTTTTTGCATCCGTTAAGAGGGGTGCAACAAGATTTTTGGGCAAAGTTACTTGGTTTTTTCTCTGTGGAGAGTATCATTCCCGCCCGACCATCTGGTCGATGATTGGAATATCACTATGAATATTATTATTTGTGGTGCTGGTAAAACTGGTGCCCACGCAGCGAAAATTTTGTCCAGTGATGGAGCTGATGTCACAGTTATTGATGAGTGTCAAGTACTGCTTGATTCACTTGCTGATGCGCTTGATGTGGCTACGTTGCAAGGGAATCCTTCTGCAACCAAAGATCTTCAAGCAGCAGGCGTTGTCGACGCAGATGTTGTGATTGCTGTAACAGAAGATGATGAAGTCAATTTGCTCTCTGCGTCAACCGCATCATATATGGGAGCAGATCGGACGTTTGCAACTGTAACTCACAGCATGTATCTGGTTCGAGAGCCACTTGATTACTCCAAGATATTTTCAATCGATAGTTTGATTTGCCCCGCCTTTTCTGCTGCACGTGCGATTGCCTCGCATTTACGCAATCCAGCTGCAATGAGTGTTGAGCGACTTGTAGGAAGTACGATTGAAGTCCAACAATTCCTCGTGAGCAAAGGTGCTCATGGAATCGGGCGAAAGCTATACGATATTAAGTTGCCTGGAGGTGCTCGCCTTGCGGCAATTACGCGCAAGGGTGAAACGTACTTACCAACTGGCGATAGTACCGTGGATGAGGGGGACGAAATTTTACTCGTTGCAAATGCTGATGTGTTTCATGATGCTCGCCGCGTGTTTAGAACAAAAGATTCTGGACGTCGAAGCGTTGTCATCATGGGCGGTTCACCTGTTGCGGTGTGGCTATGTAGAACGCTTCAAAACAGAGGGTTCTCTATTCGGTTGTTTGAGACAGAAGTCGAACGAGCAAATGAGCTCGCTGAAAAACTTCCGTGGGTTACCGTCATTCAAGCTGATCCAACAAACCCGTCTGTATTCACAGATGAGCATAT
>CAZVAE010000083.1:0-7393 GCA_964624985.1 uncultured Isosphaeraceae bacterium
GACATCAGTTCCATGACGTTCTTTGTACCATGCTGCGAAGCCAACCCCAAACTCGTGCCGAATCTGTTCGTTGTGCGGTGAGATAATAATCAGTGTTTCTGCGTTCTCGGGGATGGCAATCTCTTCGCCTCGGTAGAACAGTGGAACTCCAAACAAAATAGCAAGGCAAACACCAATGATGATGACAGCCGACTTGTTCACGCAGGACCTCCAACACGCAAAGCCGTTGCCAATTCATTCGTTGCGTTCGCAATATCCGTTTGCCAATCGTTCTTAGGAGTTGGATAGAGGATGCTCCTGCTTGCGGTTGCAAGTGCTCCATAGCCGTCAACAAAGCAAGCACCTATATCTTCAACCGAACCCCCCTGGGCACCAATGCCAGGCATGAGAAAGATTTGCTGAGGCATACATGCTCGGAGTACAATCGCGTCACTCGGTTTTGTCGCTCCTACCACTGCGCCTAGGGCGCTCCATCCTCGGTTTCCAATGTACGCACTGCCCGCTTGATGAATGAGACTCCCTATCGATTCAGCAACAGTAGCACCACCTTCCAATTGTTGTGATTGAATCACATCACCGCTCGGATTTGAAGTTCTAACGAGGCAAAAGACACCAAGGCCAGCATCTAAGAATGGCAAAATGGTATCAACTCCTAGATAAGGATTAACAGTAATCCAGTCACATGGCCCATCTGCAGTGGCCGCAACGGCATAATGTTCCGCGGAGATTCCAATATCACCTCGTTTTGCATCAAGGATGATTTGGAGGCCCAAAGATTTGGCATACGCCTTGAGTTCACCGAGTTGTTCCATCCCTTGAAATCCAAAGCGTTCGAAACAAGCAGATTGAAACTTCACAACTGCTGCATCTGAGGAAACCGCTTCGAGTACGCCATTACAGAATGTACGGATGGCGTCTAAGGGGGGCAATGACGATATTGCTTTCGGCAGACGTTCAATCACAGGGTCAATTCCAACACAGAGCGGCGCTCCTACTCGCTCAATTGCATCGCATAAACGATCTGCAGGGTGTTCATTGCATGCCATACTGTGCATCATAGTAGAATCCGCCTTGTGACCCTTGCACCCAGCCATTTTGATGTTCGTAAAACTGAGGGCGTATCCATAGATTGGAATGATGGTACCACCTCATTTATATCGTGCAATGTTCTTCGACATGCTTCCCCATCGGCTGATTCCAAGGCACTTCGAACGGAACTCGCTGAAAATCCACTTGCAATTTTACCTCAGTCGAGTCAAAACGATGTCACGATAGAAGAAGCAGAACTTGTGGGTAATTACGCCATTCGATTTACGTTTTCAGATGGACATAAAGCCGGAATATACACGTGGTCATACTTTAAATAAATAGGCGCATGAACCCACTTCAAATCACACCATGCCTAAAATCAGATTATCTCTATTTTGAAGACACCCTTCACGACTCTCCATTCCAATGTGACATTGAAGTTCTTCCAGAACAAACAAGTATTGAAGTTGATCACATCAACAATATCGAATATCTACGATGGATTGATAAAGCTTCAGAGCTACATTGCGATGCATGTGGCTGGGATCGTGCAAGATTACTCAAAGCAGGCGTCATGTGGTTTGTTGCTCGGCATGAGATTGATTATCGTTCTGAGGCAAGACAGGAAGAACAGTTGAGGTTAACTACCTGGGTCGAAGATGTTCGGAGAGTTAAATCATGGCGAACAACTACAATTCATGCTATCTCCGAGACACCGCGACTCGTCTGTTCTTGTAGAACACTCTGGGTGCTCGTTGATTTACAAACGAAGAAGTCAAAGAGTGTTCCTGTAGAGATGGCGACTTCTCTTTCTCCTTTGATTCCGCCAAAGGGATTAACCACATGAATATTGCGATGGTCATGTCTCAAGATAGACTTGAACAAGAACATGCGATGATTAACCGAATCGTGGTTGGGCTTGTCCATGATGGAAATCAAATCATCAGAATTGTGCCCACTTCCCCCACTGATGAACTGTCCCCCTACGAAAAAGCCGTTTCACTGACAAAACGAATCTCAACCCCGATACCGGTTTCTTGGATTCTCCGTAACACGAGAAGAGATGAAATCGTTCAACAGTTAGAGAAGATCGATCTCGATGGAATTGTAGCTTTTGGCAGCAGCGCACTTCAGGTTGCACAAGATGTGGGCATTTACCTAGGCGTTCCAATTCTCAAGGAAGTCATCACGATGCGTGAAGCCAATCGAGTCCGAAAGAAGTCACCAGTCGACTGTTGGCTTGCCGCGACTCCTTCGATGGCACGAGTGATTTCGAACCGTGTTGGCGAGGACCGCGTTACCCTTGCGCCGATAGCAGCGGCGACCTCATCAATTCCAACAACCAACATTGGCAATAAGAACCGGTGTGTTTCAGTACTCGAAGCCAGTGCGGAACCAAGAGCCACAAAACAGATTTTAGAATCACTGAAACAATTCGAAGATGTACACATCTTTCTTGAGCTGACTGGCAAAAAACAACAATCTGTTTGGAAGGTCATCAATCAACTTGATATGCACAGTTCAGTGACGTGCTTGCGGGATATGGCATCTCTTCGCTCATTGATTATTGAATCCGATTTAATTCTAATGCCTTCGCCATCAATGCCAGTTCGTACAATTTTCTTAGAAACGATGCTCGCATCAATACCAATCATCGCGACCACCATTGAAGGATTCGATATGCTCATCGATGATGAGACTGCACTTATCGTAAAGGAAGCGTGGGATGCCCCAATCCAGAGAATACTTGGAGACGGTCCCCTAGCCAAACGAATAGGTCAAGAGGGAAGAAGACTCATTGAAGAAAAATACGCCTCATCGGCTCAAATCGCCGCTTTTGAAGCTGCATTTCGCCTAGTTTAACTTTCCCTCATGGTCTATCCAAGAATCTGTCGAGTAATGAAACATCTTTCTCCCCTCCGCCTCGTCGGTGTTGCATTGCTTCGCCGACGGGGCCTTTTTTTCTAATAGAGTTTGGGCGTGAAGCCTCGGGGCGGATTGTGTTTACTTCATCATTGATTGCAAGACGCGAAGCCCATGCTCAAGTTTTCGTTCATCGACGGCATAACTGATTCTGAAATGTGTGTCATGTGCGGAAAACACATCGCCCTGAATGACGAGGACATCCTGATCTATTGCGTGTTGGATAAACTCCATCCCGCTCATCTTCATATGTTCAGGAACTTTAGGGAATGCGTAGAACGCTCCTTCAGGAACAATCAGTTCTGTAAACGGGCTAAGCATTTCCACAACCATATCTCGACGTTTGGTAAATCGCTCGATGAGAGGAGTCAAATCAACGTCATATGCACCCACCAACGCATGCTGCATGACTGAGGGAGCACACACAAAGGTCTGTTGTTTTAACTTCAGCATACCGTCGATCAGAGGTTTCGGCCCAGCCGCGTACCCCATTCGCCAGCCAGTACAACCATATGTTTTTCCATACCCACGAATCAAAAGAACGTCATCACTTGACATTGCAGGGCTCGCATGCGTTGATGGTGGAAAGACAAACTCATCGTAGATCTCATCTGTGATAAGCAAGATCCCACGTTCACGACATAACGTAGCAATGTCATCAACTTCCTTTTGCGTAAGAACAACACCAGTTGGATTCGCAGGCGAGTTCAGCAACACTGCCTTAGTACGTTCTGTGATACATGGTTCAATCCGTTCTGCTGTCATACGAAAATCAGGATAGGTGTCACAAAGCACAGCTTTAGCTTCAGCAATACGAGCTAGTGTTGGATAAATCACAAAGTACGGATCTGGAACGATGATTTCATCGCCAGGACCGAGTAGCGTCAAACATGCAAGGGTTAATGCTCCCGCTGTCCCTGACGTCACCATCGCACTATGGTGCGAATGTTCCTCAAAAGTCCATCCAAACTGAGCCCCAAGTCTTGCATAAATAGTTTTGAGCAATGACGCATCGCCAGCCGTATTTGTATAACCATTCTTGTCTTGAAGAATGGCCTCAATTGCTGCCTGTTTTATTGAATCGTCGACGTGGAAATCGGGCTGTCCAATCGACAAATTGACAGGATCTTCGCATGCTTGCGCAAGTGCCCACGCACGGCGAATCCCCGATGTTTCTATATCTTTAACGCGCTGCGAGAGAAGGCGCTCAATATCGAGCGACATACCTGAGTTACTCTTCGCTTACTGCTTCAACAGTTGCTTCGCCGTCTTCTTCGCCTTCACCATCGTCTGCCTTCTTCTTACTCGCTAATTTTATTTTGCGACTTCCGACTTTAGGAAGTCCAATTGGTGAATCTTCTTCAAGATTGAATTTATCGTCACCCTCTAACTTTTCGATTCGCTCTGCTCGAGTCAAGACATTTCTATGTTGATTGAGACCAGCAGGTTTTGTTTTTAAACTTCTATGAAGACTCATTGTTGTCATTCCTAACTAATACGTACCTATTTCTTTTTGATGCTCAAATATGCATCTTTTAAATCACTTCCGCGACCAGTTGAGGTTTTAGCCCATTCCTGTCCTATGGCATAGACATGAGCTTGAACCTTGCTCAGCGAGGTTGCATGCCGGTCTGGCGAACCTGGCAGTGCAATAACTCGGTAGAGTCGCGTATTGTTGCCGGAAACGACGTATGTTTCAAGTCCCTTTTGTCGACAGAATGCCGCTAATTGCTGAGCACCCGTTTTTGTGGTCTGCATAAGGGTGAAATAGTACGAATTGATGACTCTAGGGTCACTAAAAACAGGACCCCATGAAACATTGTTCTCAATTGAAGGCGGTTGCACTGGGGGAGTAGATTCTAAAGAAGTGGGATCGACAGCGGTCAGTTCAGATGGCTCAGCAAACGACTGCGAAATATCAAGGTAACTCTTCATCTCATAATCTTCCCTAGCAACTGCAGACCCCTTACGGAAACCCATCGTATAAGCAATCACGAAGAGTGCAATCGTAACCGCAACAAGGACTCCAACCGTCCCAATCGAGACACGTATCGAACTTCCGGGGGTAAGTAAATTTTGCTCTAAATCAAGATCTTCCTCGACTCCCTTTGGCTTCTTTTGTTTCGATGCGCTGTCTTGTCTCTTTGAAGTGTCGGGCGCTTGGCGAGAATTAATAAGTTCATACAACGCTGGTCCCTTTTTCTTACTCATCGAAACCTCCAATTCCAATCACACTCGCAATCGCAATTGTGTCAGTGTGTGATAAACTCAATTTCCACTCTGTGATTCCAAGGTTTGCAGCAATCGCCGCCGCCTTTCCTCCCAACTCTACCATAGGAGGACCATCCTCGCGGGTTATATTAATATCAACCCATTCGATCCCACCAGCAAGCCCTGTACCAAGCGCTTTCAATATTGCCTCTTTCGCAGCATACCTTGCTGCATATCGTTGCATTCGAGTTTCCATTGCATTGACTTCTGCATATGATTGCTCGCTAGGGGTAAAACAACGATCCAAAAACGTTTGTCCATGTGATTCGACCATCGACGCGATGCGATGTACATCTGCAACATCTATGCCATGAACAATCTTCATAAGGTCGATTGCCCTCGACAAAGATCAATCAGATGCCCGAGTTGTGGGATAATAAACTCGTCCAACGCTAACTGCACTGCCTTTGGCGATCCAGGCAAGAGGAAGATTGGTTTGCGTTCTCTTCCGGAATCTATCCACCCTGCTTCAGCTCGACTTAACATCGCAGCAGCACCAATCTCTTCGTAACTCTTTGCCCGAAACAACTCGCCGAACCCAGACATCACCGCACTACATAATGGCAAAATAGCATCCGGAGTAACATCGCGTACAGATGGGCCTGTGCCTCCAGTGACGATGATTACTTCGATATCTTCTCGCTTTGACCAATCAGAAATCAACCCTTGAATTGCAGTAAAATCGTCCTTGATGAGTTCACGGGCTGAGATGGAATGTCCCGCATCCCTAAGAGCATTGACAATAATATCTCCACTGACATCTTCATCAAGTGAACGTGTATCGCTCACCGTAAGGGTGGCAATGCTGCCAATTCTGTTTGATGCTATGTGAGACATACGAGCAGTGTACCCCTTCAAAGTTGGACCGTCAGGTAAGATACTCACCGATGGAATCTGGACAAATCACCATAGAATTTACAGACGGTGCTATTGATGTGTCCAAAGCAAGCCAACTTCCCACAATTGGATGCGGTGGCGAATCAATTTTTATTGGAAGGACTCGGCCAGAGACACATAGTGCCCATGGCTCTCTTCACAGTTTGACCTACGATTGTTACAAGGAAATGGCCGTGCTTGAACTTCAAAAGATAGCGGAAGAAGCCATTAACCGTTACGCCGTGCAGTATGTGCGTGTCACCCACGCAGTTGGTACTGTTGGCATCAATGAAGCGAGTGTTGTCATTGCTGTGAGTAGCCACCATCGAGCTGACGCATTTACTGCTTGCCACTTTATCATTGATCTTTTGAAACAACGGGTCCCTATTTGGAAACAAGAAGATTGGGAAGATGGGACAACGTGGAAAGAAGGTCACGGATTAGAACACGAATGAATACAACAAAAGCCAATGAAATATATGATGAGCTGTTTAAGCGCTATCCGGATGCGCATTGCGCGCTTAATTATAAAACCTCTCTTGAGTTATTGTTTGCAACAATCCTTTCCGCCCAATCGACTGATATTGGAGTGAATAAGGCAACCCCTGCTCTTTTCGAAGCGTTTCCAACTGTAGAAGATTATGCAATTGCGACACCCGAAGAAATTGAACCGTACATATCGTCTATAGGATTGTTCCGAAGTAAAGCAAAATCGTTACACACCTCTGCTCAGATGATTGTGAACGAGTTTGGAGGCAAAGTCCCAGACAATATGAATGATCTCGTAAAACTTCGAGGAGTCGCTCGCAAAACTGCAAACGTTGTCTTAGGAAATGCGTTCAACAAAAATGAAGGGGTTGTTGTTGATACCCACGTTGGTCGGCTCGCAAATCGATTTCGCCTTAGCAAAGAATCGAAGCCAGAAAAAATCGAACAAGATTTAATGAAACTATTTCCTCAAGATCAATGGACGATGTTGAGCCACCTACTTGTTCGGCACGGAAGAGAAGTCTGTAAAAAACGTGGTGGAACCTGCAGTGAAGATCCAATTTGCAAACGCTACTGTTGCAATGCTACGACCGCTTGAGCTTGTTCGACAATGCCAACCATTCCTGCATGAGAAACAAAAGCAACACTCCCATCGAATAATGGAATGAGTTGCACAATTGGCCCTGCAATCTCAACAGCGCCAAGTTCTTGCCATGCACCATCTTCGCTGCGACTAATAATATGAATGGCGTCCTGCGTGCCAATCCAGAAGTCGCCGCCAATCGGAACTATCGTTGTTGCAGCA
>CAZVAE010000084.1:0-7314 GCA_964624985.1 uncultured Isosphaeraceae bacterium
TCATTCGTGTTCGGAATGTCCACCTCTTCACGAGTAGGTGAGAGGTCAAGAACGGCATTACCCTTCACATCAATATGAATGTGCGGGCTGGGCCTCATGAGTTCAAAAAGAGATTCTGAGAGGATGACATCAACATCTGCAAGTAAACCATCTTCTTCAATGTGCAAACCTGAGATTGTTTGTGGGCCACTCCACGTTGTTGAAATCGTTGAAACGGTACTGTTAGGATTATTCAAAATTTTCGCACGAATCATACTCTCAGCGATGATTGGGACAGCAACATACGCAGCTATAAAAAGCACAACTATTGAGCAGAGAATAATGAGTAGGATTTTTTTCATACGATGCACATGATACCTCTCTGGTATCCTGAGGCGAGATGGAAGCCGAATCTCTACATATCAACGCAAACGCAAAGGTGAATTTATCTCTCCAAGTTGGTGAACCCCTCGAAAACGGTATGCATCCCATCGTCTCTAAGATGGCTCAAATTGCCTTTTTTGACGATCTTTACGTGACAAAAATCGACGGTTACGCCCTTTCAAGATATGCCATTCTTTGGCACGAAGACGCCCCAAGAAAAGAGGAAATTGATTGGCGAATTCAGGATGACCTTGCAGTTCGTGCCCACGTAGCACTTGAAGAAGAAGTTGGTCGACAACTTCCCATCCAATTGAAAATCGAAAAGAGAATTCCAATTGGCAGTGGCTTGGGTGGAGGAAGCAGCGATGCGGCCTCGCTTTTACGAGCAGTAACAACTCTATATGAACTCGACGTCAATGTACATACCATCGCACAATCGTTGGGCTCGGACGTGCCCTTTTTCCTTCAAGGCGGAAATAGCCTTGTACAGGGAACTGGCGAGGAAATCACTCCAATGCAAAGTGAATTACAGCACCTTGTATTAATCATCCCCGATTACTCCTGCCCAACTGCAGAAGTCTATAAAGCGTTTGATAGGCTTAAAAAGCCGGAGCCGGGTTGTGTGAATGAACTAAAGGATGCTGCATGCGATGTACGGCCGAAATTAAGGATTGATATCGAAATGCTGAAAAACCTTCTTCAACAAGAGATAGAAATTTCAGGCAGTGGTTCAACCATGTATACAATCTGCGATAATGCACAATACGCAAATGAACTTGCGAGAAAAGTAAAACATGAGACGAGTTTGCACGCGATTGCAACGCAGACTTGCTCCACGAGATAGGAGAGATTATGACAACGATGATGATGACAGAATTTGTTCCAGCAGAAATTGATGCAACATGCTGGGAGAATGTGAAACCATACTACGACCAACTGTTAGAACGAACTTTTAAGTGCTCCGGATGCGTTACACAGTTTCTATTAGATCGAAGTGAACTTGATGCCGCAGTACAGGAAGCGGGCTCAAACTTGTATATTGCGATGACGTGTGATACAGAGGACGAAGAAGCAAAAAAGGCATTTTTAGCATTTATTGAAAATGTAGACCCAGAACACAAAAAGATAAGTTTTAGTTTAAACAAGAAAGTAGTTGAATGCCCATTTATAAGTGATTTAGATCAAAACCACTATGGTGTTCTCTTGCGGGATTGGAAAGCCGATGTCGATATTTTTAGAGAAGAGAACGTTCCTCTTCAAACGGAAGATACGAAACTTGGTCAAGAATATTCAGAAATTTGTGGCGCAATGATGGTCGATTTTGATGGGGAACAGAAGACGATGCCGCAGATGGGCGCGTATCTTCAAGAACAAGATCGAAATGTCCGTGAATCTGCATGGCGTGCAGTTGCCGGCCGGCGTTTGCAAGATCGAGAAGCAATCGACGACATTTTTGACAACATGGTCGTCAATCGAAACCAAACAGCGCTAAACGCTGGGTTCAATGATTATCGAGCATACATGTTTGCTGTGAAGCATCGATTTGATTACACACCAGAAGATTGCATCGCATTTCATGACGCAATCGAACAAACATGCATGCCAATTGTGAGAAAGTTGGCAAAAGAAAGAAAAGATGCTCTGGGCGTCGAATCGTTGCGCCCTTGGGATTTAGCAGTCGATCCATATGGTCATCCGCCATTAAAACCATTTGACACAGCAGATGATTTGATAGAAAAAACATCCTCACTCTTTCACAGAATGGATGGCGAACTGGGAGAGATGTTCGACACCATGAGAGATGGCGGCTACTCACTTGATCTTGCATCAAGAAAGGGAAAAGCGCCCGGTGGGTACCAAGCAAGCCGCGATCGCCAACGTAAACCGTTTATCTTTATGAACGCAGCGAGCTTACCTCGGGATCTTGACACGATGGTGCATGAAGCTGGTCACGCATTCCATTACATGTTGTGCCGACACGATGATTTAGTATGGCACAGAGGAGCTCCACTGGAGTTTGCAGAAGTTGCTTCGATGAGCATGGAATCACTCGCATATCCCTATTTAGATGAGTTCTACTCTGCTGCTGAATGCAAACGTGCAATTCGAAAACATCTTGAAGGTGTCGTTTCGACTTTACCGTGGGTCGCGACTATTGATGCGTTTCAACATTGGATCTACTTGCATCCTGAACATACTCAAAATGAACGAACATCATATTGGCTCTCCCTTGAAGATCGGTTTGGGGCTGGTGCTGATTGGGACGGTTTAGTCGCTGAGCATGAAGCTATGTGGCATCGTCAGTTGCATCCATTTGAAGTTCCGTTTTATTACGTTGAATACGGAATTGCTCAGCTTGGTGCATTGCAAATGTGGCTTACATATCGAAACAATCCTACCGAAGCGCTTGCGGCCTATAAGAAAGGACTTGCACTTGGAGCAAGCAAACCACTACCACAACTATTTGAAACAAGTGGATTAAAGTTTGATTTCTCGGTTGATATGGTTGGAACGTTGATGCAAGCTGTCGAAGAAGAATTGGACAACAACGCAGAATGAAAACGTACGGTGGATTCCGTTCTATCGCGTATGTGCTGAAAAAATCGTGGGAGGTTGGTGGTCTCCGCGCAATGTGGAAAGCAATGAGAACACCAAACGCATGTAAAACATGCGCACTCGGAATGGGCGGTCAACTTGGGGGGATGGTGAATGAAGTAGGCACGTTTCCGGAGTTCTGCAAAAAATCAGTTCAAGCGATGGCTGCAGATATGCAAGGCGCAATTACACCCGCTTTTTTTGAGAAGTACTCTATCGCTCAACTCTCTTCGATGTCACCAAGAGAACTTGAACAATGCGGGAGATTGACATTTCCAGTGATCGCTGGTCCGCTTGATTTGCACTATCAACCCATTTCTTGGGAAGAGGCATTAACAAAAGCAGGAACGCATCAAAAGGAAGCAGCACCCGAACGCTCAATGTATTACTGCAGTGGTCGATCAAGTAATGAAGCAGGTTTCTTGTTTCAACTTGTTGCAAGAGTGCATGGCTCAAATAACGTTAACAACTGTTCATATTATTGTCATCAGGCAAGCGGCGTAGGACTCAAAAGCGTCGTTGGTACGGGTACAGCAACAGTTACACTAGAAGACCTCGCATCCTCTGACTTTCTTTTTTTAATTGGATGCAATCCAAGCTCAAATCACCCCCGACTACTTAAATCGATTGTGGATTTACGCCGACGTGGCGGAAAAGTTGTGGTGATCAATCCGCTTCGTGAGGCAGGGCTTTGTTCATTTAAAGTCCCCAGCGATGTTCGAAGTTTGTTGTTTGGTTCCAAAATTTCTGACGCCTATGTTCAACCCCATATCGGCGGGGACTCTGCATTGATGCTTGGCATGTTGAAGTGGTTAATCGAAAACAATGGTATAGATACCAACTTTGTGCAACAGTTTGCTCAAGGATTCGGTGATGTAGAGAGTCATGCCAAAGAAACTTCTTGGGATTGGATTGAAGTGCAGAGTGGCGTGAATCGAACCGAGATTGAACAAATTGCACGTATGTATAGCGAATCTTCCTCAGCAATTTTCTGTTGGGCAATGGGGATTACACATGTTCGAGGTGGTGTTGATGCTGTACGGATGATCGCGAACGTTGCGATTGCCAGAGGAATGCTTGGTAAAAATGGCGCTGGATTGTTGCCTCTCCGCGGACACTCAAATGTTCAGGGGATGGGAACAATTGGAGTCGTCCCGAATCTTTCAGCAGAAATGGAAAGATCGATTGAAGATGCACTTGGGATTGAACTTGCAGACCGAGTAGAGAGTAGCCACGGTGGCGACACGATGGCGTGCATGGAAGCTGCTTTTGAAAAAACAATTGATTTTGGGCTTTGCCTCGGAGGCAATTTATTGGGCTCAAACCCCGATACATCGTTCGCAATGAACGCACTCTCAAATGTTCCATTTATGGCATATTTGTCAACAACCTTAAACCAAGGGCACTTCCTTGGGAGGGGCGTTGAAACAATCATCTTCCCTGTTCGTGCTCGTGATGAAGAATCGCAATTGACGACACAGGAATCAATGTTTAGTTACGTTCGTCGAAGCTCTGGTGGAACTCCAAGATTTGAAGGAACTCGGAGCGAGGTCGATGTCATTGTTCAACTCGCTGAGCGAGGCATTGGCGGAATTGATTGGGCTCAGTTTAATGATTTTCAATCCATACGAGCACTTATCGCAACATGTGTCAACGGTTTTGATCCGGATCATGAACACCATCTTCCAAATAGGCATTATCACAAACCGATGTTCAATACGAAGAGTAAAAAAGTACAAGCCCACCGAGTCGAGATTAATCGACCTTTGCCGTGTGAAGAAAATCAGTTACGCATGATGACAATCCGATCAGAGGGACAATTCAATACGGTTGTCTATGAAGAAGAAGATTTGTATCGTAAGCAAAAGCGTCGTGACATCATCATGATAAACAAAGACGATGCAAAGAAAATGGAGTTACACGAGAACGACTCAGTTCTCGTAAGGGGTGACGGGGGCGAGCTTCGATCACTGGTACGTTTTGTCGATATTGCTAAAGGGAATTGTGCGATGTACTATCCTGAAGCGAATATCCTGCTTTCGCATGAAGTAGATCGTGAATCGAGAACACCACACTTTAAAGGTGCTGTTATCACAATCGAATAGAGTTAACTCATTCTCACTACATTCCTGCTAGCCGCGCGTCTAGATACCTTTGCCGAGGAGACGGCGAAGAAGAAAGCGTAGTTTACGAATTGGTATTCGTCTTAACTTACCGCGGAGGATGCGGAGCTCTTCTTTGCCACACTTTGGTGCTTCTGCATCTTTTGGTATGTACCAATTGTTGAAAAGTGTTCGTTTCACCAATCGATACCCTTGGTTGAGAATGTAAGAATGAGATTTTGTGTCGAGTAAGTGATCTTCAACAAGAAGAAGGCTCGGATTCCACCGTTGTATATCAAACCCCCTCAACACATCGAACTGAGTCCCCTCGACATCAATGGAAACAAAATCAATCTGTTGAACTTGTTCTTCTTCTAGGATTGAATCCAGCGTTTTCACAGCGACAGTAATCTGTTCAGAAACAGATGAACGCTTGTCTAAAAACTCTGTTGAAAGTGTTGACTTTCCACTATCCTTCGCAACGGTAAAACGTGCTTGTGGCTCTGCGTTTGGCGAACCACACGCAGCTTCGATCACACTGGACTCAGGACGTTTTTTACGTAACGTTTGACATAATGCTGGTATCGGCTCAATCAAGATACCTTTCCATCCCTGTTTAGCTAAATGCCACGTCTGAGAAAGTTCAAATGGATTGTTCGCGCCAACCTCAACGAAAAAACCTGATTGGGTGTCTCCAAGATACTCCCTAACGAGCCATTGTTCAGCAAGTTCTTCTCGAACTTTTATATCTGGTTCATTACCAAATTCAACCTCTGCGACTGTTCTGTAATAGTGTTTCATAGAGTGTCAAAGCAATCAGCAACATCTTTCGGAGAGTTTAAACTCGTAAAAACATGTGCATGTTCATTCGAGATTGGCAAAGCGGTGTGCGGAATAGATTGTATAAAACCAGAAATGGAGCGCTCTCCAGAATCAAGATACGCAGTGCAAGCCGTTCTTTCGTGACCGGATACTTTCAATGGAAGCGGAATGGACATCCCACCTACCGTAAAGAAAGATGTTCCTTCACAATCGAGAAGTGGCTGTACATCTTTATGTTTGAGATTCGGCATATCACAGCCAACAACAAGGTACTCGCGATCAAGGTTGGAATCTAACAGTGCTTCAATTCCAGCAACGGGACCCCCCCCAGCCCTCTTGTCTAGAATGGCACGGTACCCGTCAACCTCCCCCCCGACAATGACAACACGTGCAGCACTCTCTGTTGCAAAGTGCATCATCATTTCAATCATTGTTCTCCCATTTGGAAGAATGACCGCATGCTTAGGGGAGCCCATCCTTCGACTTTGCCCACCAACAAGAATAGCAACAGTGTGTGGCCACATTAGGTTGAGTGGGTGACCTCTATCGTTTCACCAGAGGCAAATTCACCCTCAATGATGACACGCGCAAGGTACCCAGAGCGACCCAAAATATCTTTCTTTAAATTCTTCCCCAGCGGGTCTAAGACAAAGCATGGTTTGCGAACTTCGACAAGTTCAATCTCAACACCTCCTGAAAAAGAGAGCCGATCACCTGGCTTCAGCGTTTGAACATGAAGACCTTCAACCGTTAGATTTTCACCAATTGCTCCAGGACATAGGTCATATCCTTCAGTACAGAGTTCGCGAAGGATTTCTTGATCCACCAAGCTTACCGCTCTGTCAGGTGAGATGTGCTTGTCATGATCGCGACCATCACCCTCTAAACCATCAACAGTCACCTTGCACTTAGCAACTGGAAGTTTTGGAATTCCACCCTTTGATATGTTTACAGAACGAATTGTTGCCATAAAGTGGACTATACTCAACCTGACATGATTGTCCATGCACTCGTTACTTCTTTCGCTTCTTTTTTATTCCTTCAACCCAGCGAACCGCTTCATCTCATTCCAGTTGATGCTGGAACTGAAGACCGAGGCGCATTGAGCGACTCTTTTCGTGTGCAACAAGCAGATTTTAGAGAAGACCGCGCGTTTGAAAAACTATATAAAGTCGCAGGTAGCAAGGATGTCTATGTCCGCAAAGCGGGTGGCCTGTCAGCACTCTTTCATTCATCAGAATATATACAAACACCGCAAGGCGAAGTTCCTATTGTTCCCGCAGGAACGGTGTATTACATCGGAGAAGTGCCGCCCGAACTGATCTCGCAGTTAAGTTCGTTGCAAGAGCCGGCTGTTATTCCTAAGACGTTGGTTCAACCGGAGGATGCTGTACCAAGAGCCAATCCATCAACACCCAAACCAAGGACATTA
>CAZVAE010000085.1:0-3005 GCA_964624985.1 uncultured Isosphaeraceae bacterium
TAGTTAAACCGCGGGATTATGAATCAAGTATTATTATGAAATGCTTGTGTACGCAGGAATAGATGAAGCAGGATATGGACCAATGTTCGGACCACTTTGTGTCGCGTCTACTGCATTTACATTTCCGGATCACTCCCCTGAAGATGGTGCTCCTGATATGTGGCAGATGCTTCGTGCCATTCTTTGCAAAACTCGCAAAGAGGCAAAGCATAAAATTGCAATCAACGATTCAAAAGCACTAAAATCAAATGCTAAAACAAAAGGGTTAACACACCTAGAAAGAGGTGTGTTTGTGTTCATGAGAGCGCTCGGATTTGATTTTCCAGAAGATGACGAAGCGTTCTTTATGGCGATGCAAATCAAGCATAAAGAAACGCCTTGGTACGCATCTAAAACTCAGTTACCAATTGGTAATGATGCAAATGTGTTAAAGATTGATAGTTCAAGGCTACAACGATTACTTGAAAATTTGAACATTCAATGCTCTCATATGGAATGCAGTGCTGTTGATGTAGCTTTGTATAACGAACGTACAGAGCATGCTACAAAATCCGCATTGAATTTTGCAATTGCAATGCATCATGTACAGAGAATCGCAAACAAATTTCCACATGAACATCCGAGAATAATGATTGACCGACACGGTGGAAAAGTGAAATACAGAGACGACCTGCAACTCTTCTGGCCTGATGCCTCAATCCAAGTGTTGATTGAAGATCTCAGTTTGAGTCGGTACAGAGTTTGTATAGGCGGGAAAAAGGTAACCATTTCATTCGCGTCAAAAACAGATGAAAATCATTTGCCAGCAGCTCTTGCTTCGATGATTGCAAAATATTGCAGAGAGTTATATATGCTACGGCTCAATCGGTATTTTCAGGACTTTATCCATGAGTTGAAACCTACCGCAGGTTATGTTCAGGATGGCAGGAGATTTCTCAAAGAAATCGAGCCCATAATCGCTAAAAATGGTCTAAAACGAGAACTCCTTGTCCGTTCTTCTTGATTATTGATTGACTTCACCGCTTTTTCGTCTAAAATACGGGGCTTGTCCTGCATTTTGCATTGTTGCAAAATCAAGAATGGACCTCATGCGGCCTCAGTTGTGAGTTTCACAACGCAGCGGAAGGAGATTACCGTTGCAAGAAGATGAAGAAGAGGCCCAGCAGCACTGAGAAATCCCTTTAAGGGTGGCTCAGTCAACACTGGGTCATGGAAGGCAACTTCCAACATAGTGCAAGTTACGACACACAACAATGTATTGTCCCTCACATATGTGATGGGTATAGGGATATCGAAGATACGACCATTTTGGTTTGATTGGTAAAGAAATATGGCTAAAGACTTAGATTACGTACGAAATATTGGCATTTGTGCTCACATCGATGCAGGCAAGACAACCGTGACAGAGCGTGTTCTCTATTACACCGGCAAGAGTTACAAAATTGGTGAGGTACATGAAGGCACCGCAACCATGGACTTCCTTGAAGAAGAGCAAGAACGAGGAATCACCATTCAATCTGCAGCGACCACTTGCCCGTGGGATTACAACGGTCAAGAATTCACTGTAAACCTCATCGATACTCCAGGCCACGTAGACTTTACAATTGAAGTCGAGCGTTCAATGCGTGTTCTTGATGGTGCAGTTGCTGTCTTTGATGGCAAGGAAGGAGTTGAGGCACAATCTGAAACAGTTTGGCGTCAAGCTGATCGTTACAACGTTCCTCGGCTCTGTCTGATTAACAAAATGGATAAAATCGGAGCTGATTTTGAATTCAGCTTTGGCACACTCCGAGAACGGCTCGGTGCAAACGCAGTTGCAGTTCAACTCCCAATTGGTGCAGGCGATTCCTTTGAAGGTATCGTAGACCTAATCGAAATGAAAGCGTATTACTTTGATAGTAGTGAAATGGGTGCTGTTGTTGAGCAACGCGATATTCCAGAAGATATGCAAGAAATGGCAGAAATCTGGAGACACGACATCGTCGAACGAATTGCTGAACTTGATGACGAGTTGACCGAACTCTACCTAGAAGATGAGTCCGCTATCACAGAAGAGCAGTTAAAAGCAGCCCTCCGACGAGCAACAATCGAAATGCGTGCGTTCCCAACCTACTGTGGTTCAGCACTTAAAAATATCGGTGTACAACGAGTTCTTAATGGCGTGATTGAATATCTTCCTAACCCAACTGAAGTTCCTGACGTTGAAGGTACTAACCCTAAGGATGAATCAGTTGCATTAACTCGACCTTCATCTCTTGATGCTCCTTTTTCTGGACTCGTCTTTAAAGTTGTGAGTGATTCTCATGGTGATCTCACCTATGTTCGAGTCTATTCAGGGAAACTTGAAAAGGGAAGCCGAGTACTAAATCCAGGAAACGGACGGAAAGAAAATGTCTCCCGAATCTACGAAATGCATGCGAAAGATCGCCAAGCATTAGATTATGCAGGCGCTGGTTCTATTGTTGCAGTCATTGGTTTAAAGAACTCAGTCACTGGGGACACGTTATGCGATACAAATGACCCAATCATCTTGGAACGCATGCACTTCCCAGATCCTGTGATTTCAATGTCAATTGAGCCAATCACAAACGATGATAAAAAGAAACTTGGCGAAGCGCTCACCACAATTCGACGTGAAGATCCTTCATTCCACGCAAATTACAATGATGAAACAGGTGAAACCATCATTTCAGGCATGGGTGAACTCCATCTAGAAATCGTTAAAAACAAGTTGACCCGCGATCTAAACATTGGTGTCAACGTAGGTACACCACGAGTCTCTTATCGAGAAACGATTACTGGTGTTGCTGAAAATGTTCGAGGCAGGTTTGTGAAACAGTCTGGTGGGCGTGGTCAGTTTGGTGACGTTGTGATGAATGTTCGCCCGATGACCCAAGTTGAAGCTGAAGAACAAGAACTCGAAATGAAAAATGGTGTGGTCTTTGTCGACAAAATTTCACATGGTTCAATCCCTCGTGAATACATCCCGTCTGTGCAACATGGTG
>CAZVAE010000085.1:3015-7299 GCA_964624985.1 uncultured Isosphaeraceae bacterium
GGGCATTCTCGGAGGATATCCGATGGTGAATGTGTGTTGTGAATTGGTTGACGGTTCATATCATGAAGTCGATTCAAGTCAAGTCGCATTTGAACAAGCAGGAGCACTCGGTTTCAGAGAAGCATGTACTGCAGCAGGACTTGCTTTACTTGAACCAATTATGAAAGTGACTATCACGACTCCGGACGAGTTCTTTGGATCTGTCAGTGGTGACCTCTCAAGCCGCCGCGGGCAGATAAACGATTCTGAACTTCGAGGTGTTGTTCGAGTGATTAATGCCGAAGTTCCATTATCAGAAATGTTTGGTTATACAACTATTCTTCGCGGTATGACTCAAGGTCGTGCATCAAGCACGATGGAGCCAGCTGAATACAGACTCATGCCAGAGAATTTGAAGAAGGAAGTACTCAAGGCGTAACTGTGCAAAGCACACAATCCAGCGTTGACCAAGATGTCACCATGCTGCATCAGGCAGCACGGCTTGCAGTCATGGGTCATGGAAGTGCTGAACCAAACCCACTCGTTGGGTGCATCATTGTGAACCCAGACGGAGCAATCGTCGGAGATGGTTTTCATTAACTATTTGGTGAAGCACATGCTGAAATCAACGCGTTGAATATGGCAGGTACTTCAGCCATTGGTGCTACTGCTTACATTACTCTTGAGCCCTGTAATCATCACGGTAAGACACCCCCCTGCAGTGAAGCGTTGTTGCGTGCAGGAATTGCGAGAGTTGTAATTGGTACAAAAGATCCAAACAATGAAGCCAGCGGTGGTGGGTCGTATCTTCAAGAGCATGGCGTTGAGGTCACTTATTTGAATGATGAAATCTGCAATGAAATCATCGCACCTTTTGAACACAAGGTAAAGAAGGGCTTGCCATGGATTACATGTAAATGGGCACAAACAGTTGATGGGTGCATCGAAACTGCGCCTGAAGATTCGAATTGGATTAGTTGCGAAGAAAGCCAGCAACTGGTGCATGAAGAACGTGGTTGCGTCGATGCCATTGTTGTTGGCATTGGAACGGTAATCCATGATGATCCGCTCCTCACCGTTCGTAATGCAAAGAAATACCGAACTCCGATACGAGTTGTCATTGACCCGAACCTTCGTACACCGCTTGATTCGAATGTTCTAAATGAAGATGCAAAAACAATTATTGCAACAACAGAAGGAACTGATTCAGAGAAGTATATTGACCAAGAACTCATATTCCTTCAATGTACAGACGGCGTACTTCAACTTGAGCCATTGTTCCGGCACCTACATTCTGAGTTTGATGCAACGCATGTCCTAGTTGAAGGAGGTGCAAGGTTGTTTAACCATCTCTTCAATCAACATTTAGTCAATGAACTTTGGGTATTCACATCACCAAAGCAATCAACTATTACTCCAAGTCATGACATGAATGCAATGATTGAAACACTTCCTTTAACTCTCGTTGACGAACAACCTTCAGGTGTTGATACCGTAAAGCGATATCTCGTTCTACCCACGAAGTAACGCACCAGACACTCTCGAACTATTCCGTCGGCTTGAACGGTTCAAGGAAAGAAGCTGATTCTGCTGAATGAAGTCGGAGTACATTGTCTCCGTTTTCCAAAATCAGACCCGATGTCGTTGAATCTAAGGCGATCCTAATCGTGTCGAGAGGCAGAAGGTCATATCCCTCAAGAGTAACTGTCGCAATCTCAGATTCCCTAGGATATGGTGCAATCAACACACTTTGAGGAGTCGTATCAAGAAGCCATGTTAAAAGTGCATCCACTTCTGTTGCATCTACAGGAATCCCATCTGTATGAATCCACTGATCGAGTTTTCTTTGAACAGTAACTTCATGTTTTCCGATGCGAATTGTTAACTGTTTGATGTCAAATCTTGACACAGCACTACTTGTTGCATCGATAAGGTACTCCGCTTGTAAAAACAACTCGGACAATTCTTCCCATGGGACCTTATCGATCACAGGTCTGCCCTTTAGCATCACGTATCTATCTTGAGAACCTGCAGAGACTCTGCCGCCGATAAGAAGAGTATTCGTCTCTCCATTCTGATTTGTAGTTAAGAAGGATGCAACTGGATTTTCTAAACCAAACAATGCAAGATCCTCAGGAACATCAATGACAAATGAATTTGCTCGAAGGGAAGCTAATTTTCCTACCCACTCCAAAAGCGCATTTTGACTGACGCGTGTTGGAACCGGTTGATTCATCTCCCACCTGCCGCTAGAGCGATCTAGAATTAAACGATTTTGGTTCACAATACGCTCGATACGCAATCCATCAATCGCAAAATCGGGGAACAATCGTACGTCTCTCCATAATCGATAGTCCATATCAATCACCCTGCGATGAATCGATTGGTCAATGATAACTGGTTTCTCATTGCCAACTTGTGCGTATGCTCTGCCCCCGAGTGTTTTACGGCCTAAGTAAATCTTAACTTCTTCCTTTCCATCTGAAATCAAAACTGAATCTGCACTCTCTCCTAAACCAATACTCTCTTCGTTTGAATCTGTTGAAAGTTCACCAAGGACCTGTGCCCCTTGGATTGTCCGACCGATTGCATTCATCGAAGATACATCCATGCGTAGTGTGTATGGAAATGTCATCCACCATGCAGAATTATCTCGTGCAAACTCGTAATGGTTGCCATCCTTTTGGATTGCTATCGTTCGAACATCATCAAAATGAATAGATGAATCTTCCAAGAGTCGTTGGTTCGCTCGTTGAGTTTGTACAGGCGTGCTATTGTGGATAGAAAACGCGACAATAGATGTAAGAAGGCCGATTCCAAGAAGAATAAACAAGTCTCGGTTACGTATCATCGCCGTTGCCTTCCTATGGAATGTACTATTGCCCCTGTCAATAGAAGACTAGGCAGCCCTAAAACTAGAATAGCAGCCCAAGTGAGATATGCGGTTTCAGACAATCCCTCAATCCTCGTTGTTTGATTTCCAATTGCACCGGATGCAATCCACTCATCTAATCCTGATAACCACTCAACAGAGGTGAGGAATAACTCAATGTTTCCTGGATTGACAAGTGCGACTTGATCACCACCAAGTGACATGACTCGATCTGTAGCCCATGTTAAGAACCATCCGCCTGACCCAACAATGATTGCTCGGTTTCCTGACGGCATTTCTATTGCACTTGCAATTGAGATTGAATGTTCTAGGGGTTGCTTAGATTCAAGTTCGATATGATCACGTTCCCAAATTTGATCGAGCCATCGGTCATCTGAAGGTTGAATGTTAATCAGTGAATTCCCACCCTCAATGGCAATCGGCAATGGTATGAATATCTGTAGCCCACGAACTGCATTCGCAATTGTGTGTTCACTACGTGGGTTCTGCACCATCTGAGATCGTTGTAATTCCAGTGTGTTTTGCCCAGAGGCAACCCGCTCTACGAGCACCCGTTCACTGTCAATCGAGAATCCTAATCGCTTTGCTATACGATTCCACGGATCTTCATGACCATACCGAGGCAACAGACTTGGCTGGATATTCAAGAGAATGGATTGGTTCTCGTCAATCAAACCATTCACAACTTCAATCAGTTTTTTCTCACGCGGCGAGGGCTCTAAACCAGCACGATTTGGCGGAGGCACGATCACCCAAACCACTGGTTCATTATCAAAAAAAGGTTTTACTTCATCTACTGGATTCCACTCTTCGACATTGAACCGGCTAGTCTCAAGAACATTTGCAACAGCTCGAATATCTGCATTGTTTGGCTGCTGCAAACGAAGTGAACTCTCTTCTGCATGCACGAAGACGACTGTTGGCATTGAATCTGCAAGCAGGGAGCGGATTGCTGATGAAATAATCTGTTCGCCTCTAAATCGATGATCAACTGCTATTGAATCTGTCACTTTAAGCTGCTCTGGAAACAACAAGTTTGAAGGAATCATCGTTGCGCCATCTTCTGATAGGATTAGAGCTCCTTCGCCTAGTGCGAGTTGAGTAGCGATTTGACCGAGTTCTAACTCTCCCAATTCTCGTAATCTCATCTCTACTTCTGCAAGTGTTGCTGCCATAAACTGAAATGAAACTGATTCTGTTTTACAAATCTCAGAGATTGAATCACTCCTGCCTTGCGAAAGCCACCTTGCAACCTCAGCTAACTCCTTAGACCACTGTCCCGTTGCAGCCACTAGGATGTCTCTTGCGAAAGAGACATTTGGAAGGGGCTGGCTTTCGGTTACGTCCATTGCCTTGTCAACTTCGCCAAGGATGAGATGCCCTTCATCTCCTAAAAGTGAAAGCGCTCCGGC
>CAZVAE010000086.1:0-565 GCA_964624985.1 uncultured Isosphaeraceae bacterium
TTCTTTTGGCCTTTTCGATATGCATCTTGCCGAGTGGCGAGAATCAACATTGATTGATTTTTGCAGGGTTCATGTCAAGGGGTAGGGGGGATTGGCTGCATCGAGTTCAATACATTTATAAAATGAGGGCGGTGAGCGTTCACTGTTGACGAAGGGCCGAGAAGTTTAAAATAGATATTGCCTTCTGGCTCACGTACTTCTGCAACAAGTAGCGAGTGGTTTTTTAAATGCCATGCAGCGCCAGCGCCCATATATTCACCTTGAAATTCAGCAAGAACTGCATCATGTCCATTCACCGTCAAGACTTCAAACGTTGGCTTGACAGGCGCGCCATCATTTGATCTAAACAACGATTTCCAACGAGTTACGTTTTCAGTGAAATGTCCTCCTTCGCCTTTATTGAAATTTGTTACAGAAAATATTGCATGTTCATTTTCATCAATACTTGGAACTACATAATTCACAGAAACAACTTGTGACTTAGGCGGAGTCCAAAACCATGCAGGGGGCTTTATTGATTGGTACCCCTTGTATGTAATTCGAGTATCATCTTTTGGAGGGGTTG
>CAZVAE010000086.1:593-7266 GCA_964624985.1 uncultured Isosphaeraceae bacterium
CGAGCTTCGACGCTCAATTCATCCTCTTCTAGCAGAGAGGATTGATTCGTTTCGGTTGGTTCTTGATCAGGCTCTTGATCTAATGGAAAATGTTTAGGTGGAGTACCTTGAGGAGATTGCTCACAGCCATACATTTGGGAAGCAATGAAGTAAATAATAATCAATCGAAAAATCATGTTGACACTTGCTCTATGTAGAGGATACGCTGTTTTTTTATTCGGTCCACTAGAAGAGATTACATGAGCAGAACAATTCATCTTAGAAACGGAATAATCGTTACGAATCCCTTAAATGGTTCTACCTGTCACTCATTAACGATTCAAGATGGCTTCGTTGTAAGGCAAAACGAAAGTGCTCCAAGAGAAGCAATTCAGATAGACCTTGCGGGGAATTTCGCTCTACCTGGGCTTGTTGATTCCCATCTACATCTGACCCTCGCAGCAAAGGGACTTGATGATGTTGATCTTTCAGATTGTAGAAACAGACAGGATTTCAATGATTCAATTTTGGACGCTTCAAAGGAAATGCAAAAGAATGAATGGATTGTTGCGTCAGGTTGGACAGATAATCATTTCGATGAATATCCATCGGTTGAATGGTTTCCGAAAGAGTTAGAAGTTCCATGTATTTGTTTTCGTTCAGATTATCACACAGCAATTCTCAACTTTGCTGCTCTAAATGAACTTGATACTAGGCAGATTTTAAAAATCACAGGTGGCGAAGCAATTCTGCAAGGAATAGTTGGTGAAGATGCATTGTTTCAAGAAGTAATACCTTATATACCAGAACAAACGACTTCATCAATCTTTCAAAAGACAGAAGAAGCCGTTCAAATACTGTTACAAAATGGCATTACTCTTGTGGGGAGCATGGAACATAAATGCGATGTAGATGCAATTCTTTACAATTTGCAATCGACTAAGACAATGCGAGTTCGCGCAATTTGCTTCGATGAGCCAACAATAGAGATGATTGACGCGTTCAATTCTTTTAAGAGTAGCGATTTTTTGGATCTCATTGGGTTTAAATCATTCCTAGACGGTACTCTTGGTTCTAGAACAGCAAAAATGTATCACGAATGGAATGATGTTCAAGGGAGTGGTGAGTGGACTGGGCATGCATCAGACCATGAACTAGTAGATTGGGTTCAAGTGGTTGCTCAATCTGGGTATGCACCTTTTCTTCATGCGATTGGAGATGAGGCTGTAGGTACTGCATTGGACCTCCTTAGCCAGTTGGATCCATCACTCTGCGCACGTATTGAGCATGCCCAATGTATAGCAGATCGTGATCTGGAAAAACTTAAAGACGGTTTTTTTGGAGTCCAGCCACTACATCTCATCGATGATATCAAGGTTGCATCTAAAGCACTTGGTAAGGTCAGAGCAAGTCAAATGCACAACTGGAGGAGAATGCTTGACGCACGTGCTCATTTATCGTTTGGTTCAGATTGGCCAATTGCACCGCCAAATGCTATAAAAGCAATCCAAGTTGCAGTTACAAATGGTGTCACCGTAGAGGAAGCAATCATCGCGAGTACAATAGAAAGTGCTAGGTCGTTACAAACTCCACTTTCAGGACATCTAGAATGTGGTGCATACGGCGATGTAGTCGTGCTGGATAAAGATCCATATTCTATTGATTGGAATGTAGAACGACCTGTCGTACTCAAAACTCTTGTCGGAGGAGATGAGCTCTACACAAAGGAGTAATGAATGAGCAAAAGACTTACACATATTAATCAAGCTGGTGAAGCGATGATGGTAGACGTCTCTGCAAAGGAGCCTATGCGTCGAGTTGCTCGCGCAGCCGGAATGTTTCATGCAAAAGAATCAACAATTGATGCTATTTTTGATGGCACTTTGCCAAAAGGGGAAGCAATCTCTGTTGCTCGAATTGCTGGCATTCAAGCAGCTAAATTGTGTGAGACTCTTATTCCCCTTTGCCACCCATTGCCACTTGATTTCGCCAATGTTATGTTTGAACGAAAGGATCAGACAACAATTAAAATCTTATCTGAAGCAATCATTACTAGTAGAACAGGTGTAGAAATGGAGGCGCTCACTGCAGTTAGCATTGCTGCACTGACGTTATGGGATATGACCAAGGCAATTGATGATACCCTTGTAATTGAGAACATTGAACTTGTCGAAAAGACAAAAGAAAAAGTGATTTAAGAGTAGCCAGTTACGTGTTCTAAAAAAGTGCAAATCTTTTCAGGGTCTTTTATTCCACGAGTGGACTCAACGCCACTGCTTACATCAACAGCTGCTGGCTTCGCAATGTCAATCACATTGACTACATTTTCTGGTGTTAGCCCGCCAGCGACAATGATAGGTGTTTTTAGAACGGGTATCAGTTTCGCTAATTCAGTAACATCAAAAGTTTGTCCGAGACCGCCGCTAGAACCATCGACGAGTATTCCTCTTAAATTATCACAGCCATCCCATTCTAAAATTTCCGTTGGATTCCATTGCATTGCTTTGATGACAGGGCATGGAGCGCTCGCAACCACTCGTTGATCTTCATTTCCGCAGAGTTGAAGCCATCCATCCCAATTTGAAAAAGTATCTAAGTCTGGGAAATCTTGAATTACAGCAACGCCTAGTACATCTTCCGGTAACTGAAGCATTAACCTGTTGGCTTCTTCAAGTGAGATGTATCTCGGAGATTCTTCCACGAAAACGAAACCTATTGCATGTGCTCCAGCCGCAACAGCAACATCAACCATATCTTCGTCCATTAATCCACATATTTTTACACTAGTTTCAGGAAAGGCGTGTTGTAAGAATTCATATCTCATCGTTCTAACTCATGTTCAATTGTAGAAGCAAGAGACTTATGCTTCGTTGAAAAAGTGTCTCCGTACGCATGTAACAATTCCTTGGCCCTATTAGGGTTGTTAAGTATCCTTGTATATTTCGCAGCCATGAGCAACGCCACTTCAGGGCAATCATCGGCGCTCTTATGATCTGTAAGGTATCGCTCAAACACTTGAACCCCATCTTCAGTATTGTTATCTTGTATGAGGAAAGAACCAATTAGATGGTGGGTGCGACGATCTATCTTTAATTTTGGATATGTTTCCAACGCATGAAAATACTTTTTCGAAGCCGTAGATGTGTCTCGTAGCGCTTCTTCAGCAATAGAGATTCGAATGGCTGATTCTGGATCTTCATTTGCATCTGTTTTATGCGACATTGGAGATTGTTCAAGTGTATGCCTTGCCGCCCTTCGCCTCTTCAATTGTCGTAGTAGCAAGGGGAGGTCATATTCACTTGATCGAATTATTCCAGTAGACAATGCAAGAAAAGTCAGAACAAACCCACTGATATACCCTCCAATATGGACAACCCAAGCTGTCGTACTAGAATTCTCGCCTATTAGACTTGTAAGCAAGCTAAACGTGTCTAGGGCAATAAAGAAACCAACAAGAAGTAAACTTGGGACGGTATAAATGCCTATGATAAAAAATATGAAAAGGACATGAATCTTCGTTTTTGGTGCAAGGACGATGAAAGCAGCAACCACCGCACAAACCGAACCACTCGCACCAACTACAGGCGCATCGTAGAAGAGTGTGTGAATAAAACCACCAAATGCTCCACATCCGATGTAGAAAAGTGCAAAACCTACATGGCCCATTCGATCTTCTACAGCTTTACCAAAAGGAAGTAGAAAAACCATATTGATGAGGAGGTGCATCCAGCCCCCATGTAGAAATTGATACGTAATAAGGGACCAAACGTGAAATTGTTGGCTGGACAGTTGAGAGTGATGTTCAGCTACGGCTAAGAAACGAATCAATGCATCCGCAGATTCAATGCCACCGCTTCTTGAAATCGCCCATTGCATCGCAAAAATAAGTAGATTCAAGCCGATGATAAAGTACGTCACACGTGGTTTTTTAGAATGTTGAACATTTGTGCCAATTGGTATGAGCATTTTGGCATTGTAGACTTGGAATTCAGCCAACTTTTGTTAAAATGTACTTTTATAGGCTCAAAAACATTCCGGCATTTTTTTGAGTGCTTTTGAATACGGAAGAAGGAGGCTCTTTATGAGCACAGCGATGCAACAAATGCATACAGATATCGGTCTCGTAAATACGGTTGTAGCACGTTCGGCTCTCTCCTTTATCGATGGTGAGAGAGGTATCCTCGAATATGTGGGTTATGACATTGACGATTTAGCCCGAAACAGTACGTTCGAAGAGACTACATTCCTTCTTTGGAACAAACGACTTCCTAGCAGAGTTGAGTTGGCCGAATTTTCTTCACAGATTCAATCAAACTATGACTTGTCAGAAGAGATTTGGGATTTAATCGTTTCTCTTCCTCGAGACGCCAGCCCAATGCATGCGATCAGAACGATGGTCTCCGCATTAGCCCTTGAAGATCCAACTGCTGATCAATCAACTCCTGAATCGAACGCAAGAAAATCTATGGCAATGCTCGCAAAAATGCCTTCATTGATTGCTGGTTTTGATCGCCATCGCAAAGGACTTGATCTTGTTCGCCCCAATGTTGATCTATCTTTGGCTCAAAATTTCCTCTATATGCTTACTGGGGAAATGCCAACTGAACGAATGTCCCGAGCAATGGATATCTGCTTAATCCTACATGCTGATCATGGCTTCAATGCATCAACATTTGCAGCTCTCGTCACTATTTCAACCTTAAGTGATATGTATTCCGCTGTAACAACAGCAATTGGAACGCTTAAAGGCCCCTTGCATGGTGGTGCAAATCAAGGTGTCATGCACATGCTTCAAGAAATTGGTGACAATAAAAACATTGAGCCCTATATTCTTAACAAATTGAATAACAAAGAAAAAGTGATGGGGTTCGGGCACCGTGTTTACAAAGCGTACGATCCAAGAGCTACCTACCTTAAAACTTTTGCAGAAGGTATCGCAGAAGATACAGGGAACTTAAATTTGTTTACAACAAGCAAACTAATTGAATCAGTTATGGAACGAGAAGTAGGAGCGAAGGGAATCCACCCAAACGTTGACTTTTACTCAGCAACAACATACTACTCGTTAGGAATTGAGTTAGATCAGTTTACGCCGCTGTTTGCGATGAGTAGGGTTGCAGGTTGGACCGCACATTGTCTTGAATATCTAGAGGACAATCGCCTTATTCGTCCAAGATGTGATTACGTCGGGCCTCATCAACAAGAATACAAGCCAATCACTCAACGTTAGACCCAGAGTTTCTTACTGTTTATAGATAAGCAACCGGTCATGAGTAAGTAGCAGTACATCGTTTAAATTATCATTTGTTAGATCTTCAATGATCACTTGTGACGGCTGCCACTCTCTTGGCTCTCCCCCTGAGAATATTCGTGATTCATATATTTTGAATCCTGTGGCATATAACATATTTTCATTCTGTGAAAACGTAAAGATCTCTAACATTTGCTCACCTGCATCAAGAGAAACCATGTCGCTGTATCCATCAGCATTCACATCACCAACAGCGAGTTCGTGTTGCACTCGCCTCTCCTCATCACTTCTCCAAGATTGGAGTTCTTCTAATGAGACACGATCTCCTTCAATACGGATGATTGCAAAACCTGCATCGCCAACTGCGAGTATGTCAGGATGACCATCGCCAGTAAAATCGCCTGAGTAGAGTGGGCCGAAGTCATATCCTTGGACGAACAGGCTATCGCCCTCTTCCCATTCATTTGAATCATTTCTGGCAATCATGACAACTCGTTCATTTTCTTGATCAGCAACAACTAGGGTATCTTCATTTTGTGCGATAGAGACTAGATTTGAAGCGCCATCTTGGAGATTTACTTGAGTAACAACTTGCCACCCAGGGCTTACACCTGGATCAGGATTCGGCTCATAACGTACTGCACGTAGGTAATTGTCATCTACAATCAATAGTTCGTTCTTACCGTCAAAATCGACATCAAACAACGCCGTATTTTCTTCTGATGCACCTCGCACTAAGCCATATTGTCCCATCTCACTATCATCTAAAACTGTAAAGCCACTCTCGCCTTGATGTGCTAACTTCATGGGCTTATCACGGGTAAGAATTAGTAAGTCAGTCCTCTCATCTTGATCAGCATCAAAGCCCAATATTTTGTCTGGTGCTCTACTTAGAGATCCTAATTCAATCGTTTCGCTCTGTCCTTGTTTGTTTAGCAAGTCTATGACATAGTCCCTTCTCTCTTTAGAAATGACTGCAACATGTATTTCACCATTAAGTTTAATTACTGAAAGTGAGATAGGTGTGTTGCCAGAAGAGAATGGGATTGGTTGTGGAAAGGGGATTTCGAGTGATTGCAACTGAGAACGGCCTACAACTCCTTCATTTTCACTTAAGACAAAGAGTTCGGGTGAACCATCAAGGTCTAAATCTCCAGTTCCAATAGAAACGACATCTGAAAGCGTTGGTGATGAAACTCCAGTTGATAAACCTTTACCTTCGATTTGCTCATATACAACAACAGTGTTATCTGTTGGATTCGTTGCGATGATATCAAGGTGACCGTCGCCATTTACATCAACGACAACTTGTTTACGCTTGCCGCTACCAAGGAATGGGTAGACTTCGATTGAGGCATCACGATCTCCTTCCGCCTCGATGCGTTCTCTAGCAACTTCATAAAGAACAATTCTTCGAGAGGCGCGTTCGATGATTGCCATTAG
>CAZVAE010000087.1:0-7251 GCA_964624985.1 uncultured Isosphaeraceae bacterium
CCAAGGGCTTTTACTAGGATTGAACCATCAGGTTTGTAATAGTTTCTTCCGATTTGTCTAAGTTTTACAACTGGATCATCTTCTGGCATGGATACATCCTACGCTCTGCTTTACACTTCGGGTATGTCCGAACAAGTATTTGAATCCTTTGCTGCAGAAGCCAACGTCATTCCTGTTGTTAGAAGCATCATGGCAGACCATCTAAGCCCCGTTTTGGCATACAGACGACTCGTGTCTGCGGATAATCGGACCGCACCTAGCTTTTTGTTTGAATCTGTCGAAAATGGAGATGAGGTTGGAAGATTCTCATTTTTAGGCTCTAACCCTACGCTAGAGGTCATTGCAAGAGAGCATGAGGTACTCATACGTTGTCATTCCACTGGAACAGAAGAGACGAAACAAGTGGATAACCCCCTTGATTTTATTCGAGATATCTCAAGTCAATGGAATGTCTCAACTCCTATTTTATTAGGCGATTCCGTTCTTCCAAGCTTCACTGGGGGGTGGGTTGGATTTGCAGGATATGACACAGCCAGATACTGCGAGTTAAGCGTTTTGCCCTTTGTGAATGCGTCTGAAGATGATCGAGATTTACCAGATATCCACATGGCTCTGTACCAAACAATTGTTGTGTTTGACCACGTCGCGAAAATCATACATGTCGTCCACAATGAGATGGAAAACCCAGACACGAATGCATCAAAACGCTGGCAGGAAGCAAATAGAGAAGTTGATCAAGTCGTATCCTTGCTGCAAAGCGAGACAGAAAATATTCCTGTCGGGTCAATTGATATCGATTTAAGTCTTCAGCCACCTGTACCTGAACATTCATCAATGTCGAAAGAGGCATTTGAGAATGCAGTGCAGAAGTGTAAAGCGTACATTTCGGAAGGAGATGCGTTTCAGATTGTCATCTCTCAGCGTTTCCAACATCGTACAACAATTGACCCCTTTGAGATATATAGAACATTACGTGTCGTCAACCCAAGCCCATATATGATTTATTTACAAGCAGAGGGGTGCATCTTAGTCGCATCTAGTCCAGAGATCCTTTGCAGATGCCGTGGAAATACCGTTACGAATAGACCACTTGCGGGTACCCGCCGTAGAGGTAAAACTCCGGAAGAGGACAAAATGTTTGAAGAAGAATTATTGGCAGATGAAAAAGAAAAGTCAGAACATGTCATGTTGGTTGACCTTGGAAGAAACGATCTGGGTAAAGTTTGTGAACTTGGATCGATTTCAATCAAAAGCATCATGGATATTGAACGGTATAGCCATGTAATGCATATAAGTTCGACTATCGTAGGCCAACTTAAAGAAGGATTAGACTGTTGGGATGCCTTAAAGGCAACACTCCCCGTGGGTACCGTAAGTGGGGCGCCGAAGATTAGAGCAATGCAGATAATCGATGAGTTAGAGCCAACAAAACGAGGGCCATATGCTGGAGGAATTGGCATGGTTGGTTTCAATGGTGATATGGATATTGCAATTGCGTTGAGGACAATGGTGATACCTACAAAAATGAAAAGCGAAATGGGTTGGCGAGTTGATATTCAGGCAGGTGCTGGAATTGTGATTGACTCGAATCCAGAATTAGAGTGGAACGAAACAGTCAATAAAGCTGCGGGTCTTGGAAGGGCTATCGAACTCGCTCAGACCGCTTTTGCATAGAGATGTTTGTTTCAATAGGTAACATATCAACATGGAAGTAAAAACGCATTCCTATTGGAAACGTTGGTGGATATGGATTTGCGTTGCAATCATTTTTCTTCCACTTATTTCAATCTATGTAGTTACACGTTCTTTCATACTTACCCCACTCATTGAACGTGTGTTAGAAAACGAGTTAGGTACCGAGGTTCATGTTTCGCGTTCTGTCTGGCAGTGGGATGGCGGAGTGGTGTTGGATGAAGTTGTTCTGAAAGCAAACTCTATCCAAGGGGAAGCTGCTGATGTCATTGCACTTTTAAATGTTTCCGTTGGTCTTGATACTGTTACTCCATTGTTCAACCCCGCAATCACATCAATTGATATTGATTCTATTCGCATTCGATTAGCAGAATCTGCAACTAATCCAGGCGAGTTTAATTTTTCAAATCTGTTAGCTTCAGACAAGATTGAATTGCCTAGTTTGGAATCAAGTGAAAGCGATCGTGTTACATCAGCAGATTCAACCACTCCTATGGTGGTATTGCAAAAGTTAGTCGTTGAAACGGGTCTTATGGAAAATGGAAACTGGACATTAGATAACTCTAAAACTTTTACAGTTTCAGGAATAACCCAAGAGGAAAGTAGCACAGCCCTTCAACTGATAGACGCGGAGGACACACTTACAATTCATTTAGAGATTGAAACATCCCCGTTTGAGGTTGGTGCTGAGATAGATGATGTTCAATTTGGTAACTCAATCTTTAGTTTATTACCTAGAACAGCCCGAACTTGGTGCGAAGAAACTCAACTTAAAGGTGGGATCGAATCCCTTGACATAACTTGGGATTCTGCTCAAGGAATTCAGATTGATGCGGCAATACAAAATATACAGTTTCAGTTGCCAGAAGAACACGGCGTGCCATGGGGGTCATACAAAGATGGAGTTGTAAAGCGAATACGGGGTGATGCCTCACTTGACGTTAAGAAAGGGAACATCTCTTATGACGGTGAGAATGTTATCTTAAGAGGGATTACAGGCAACTTGTTGCCGCCTCAACAAGCACACACTGAGTCATTGCACTTCACTGCAGAGATGAAGATATATGATTTTCAAAGTGTAGGAGAGCAAGCGGGGGATGAGTGGATGAATTCGATGTTGTCAAATTCGCCATTTAAAGCGACCTTTGTCATACATGACTTTAGCCCTATTGAGGGCAAGCCAGGAGAGGTGCGGGTTCCATTAGCGGCTGCTCAGATGCTAAAAATATTTCAACTTAAGCATTGGAATATGAATGCAGAAGTTTCAATCGGTAGGACAGTTCGGGGTGGTGATATCGATGTACATGGCGACTTATCTATTCAAGCCGAGGCGGGAAAATACGTTGATTTTCCATATCCACTGTCGAACATACGGTCTGAAATCATCTTTCACCAAAATGAAATTCAGATTGTTGATTTAAAAGCAGATGGCAGTGAAGCTGCAAAAATAGGTATCAAGGGTACAGTTGTCACGTCCGAGGATGATCTGCTTGTAGAACTTGATTTGGTAGCTGCAAATGCGCCAATCGACAGTTCACTTAGAGCTGCAGTTTCTACTCAACTTGCCACAGTTATGGACAGAATGATTGATACGGAAGCGTATGCTGAAATCGCAGAGTTAATCGATAGTACGTATGCATCAAGATTTGAATTAGGGGGTGAACTCGATTTAAAACTTAGCATAGTCCATGACAGCAATATTGCATCTGGTGTTAGAACGACTGGGGAGATTGCAATTAAAGATATAGGTATTTTGCACAATGAATTTCCTTATCCAATTTTACTTAGAGAAGGCTCTGTTACGTTAAACGAAGAAGGATTACATATTCTTGATTCTCCTGTAAAGATTGAAGGATATGGTGGTGGGAGAGGGTTCCTCGATGGATCTATTTTGTTTTGGGAAGATGGTCCAGCGCCAGCAATTGCGTTCAAATTAGATGGCGAAAAGGTGACATCTGCTTTAGTAGGCGCTGTGATTGACTCTGCAGGTGAAGAGAATGAACTGGCAGCAGGGATTCTAAGTGGTCTCGGATTGACTTCAGATATGTCATTGACAGGAACTATTCTCGGTGGAGATGAAGGCGAGATTAACACGACCTTCAATATTGATCTATTGGATGGCGTCGCAGTACCCAACTCCAAACTTGCAGATGCAATAGGAGTTTCGGGATCGTTTTGGCCAGAAGATTTTAAGATTACGAATATCAACACAAGAATTGAAGTGACTAATAGCAAAGTGATGATTGAAAAGGTTACAGGTCAATGTGGGGATGGCTTTTTGAGTGCTGCGTTGAATATTGATAAGGGAGATTTAGATTTACATCTTCAAGGGGACTCTCTTCCGCTTAGTCCAAGATTTGCAGCAGTATTACCTCAAGGCACTTCAGAAACACTTTCTGATGCGTGGAGTTGGTTAAATCCGACTGGGTCGATGAATGCAACAATTCGAATGGCAAAAAGTAGCGAAGACTCGCATCTCCATATGAACCTAGAGCCAATATTAATCAATGTAAACGGAGACAATAGAAGAACCTCACTTCGATTAACAAAAGGCTCCATTGTTGCAGAAGATTCCGAAGTCTTTTTTAATGATTTGATTTTTGAGCTCAGTGAGACCGGCGAACACCAAGGCGTCTTAGAAATCACAGGTGAAGTTGGTGGCGAATTAGAGGCGTATTGGGATAAGGTTGCAATCGATTCGCCCATGACCAGAGCAATTACAGGTATTGCAGGAGGTCCACAAGCGGTAAAGTATTTTGATGCGATGCATCCTGCAGGTAAGGCAAAAGCAAGAGCGATGATGCGTGCTTCAGATGAACATGGCGGAATTGCATACAGCATTGAGATAGAGCCATCTGACCTCTCAGCTACTTTTCATAAACGAAGAGCAATTGCAAAATTTGATTCAACAAATGCGAATTCGAAAAATCTGATTCGATTTGATAATCAAGGTATGCATTTCGAGAACCTGCTTGGAACTCTTGGTGCCGGCAATTTTGAACTTGAGGGCGAAATCTTGTCGAATGAATCTGTAGATGGCGCATTTGATCTAACGTGGTCTGGACCAACCGGAGATGAGAGTCTATTTGCAGTCTTGCCAAGTGCTGTAGGGGACGTTTTAGTCGCAATAGAGTTAAAAGATGGGGTAAGTACCTTGCCGAATGGCGAAGTTCACTTTTCAGGAGAGAGTTGGAAAGAACTCATCGTCGAGTTCAAGGGAGATATCTCTCTGGAAGATGTTGCGATGGATGTAGGTATTCCGCTTGTTGAGATTCAAGGGAGCGCACATTTAGAAGGTGAGTACAGTAACGATCAGTTAGCCGCTCTTGATATGTCGATTGCTTTTGAAGAAATGTCAACACTTGGAAGATTGATTACTGATGTTGCGGGAAGTCTAGAATTCAATTCTAGTGAGAATCAGCTTACTTTTGAAGAGATGCGAGGAGAATCGACGACAGGAAGCGTCACTGTGGATGGTTGGATTGGATTGCATTCTTTAAAGGAATATGAAATAGAAATATTGATTGCTGGTGTTGCTCTTGAAAGTGGTGAGGGAGACGGTATTGTTGCATCGTTAGAAGGCGAGCTTGTCGGATTATTTTCGATTGCTGGAATACGCGGGGAACCTGCATCAAGAAGAGGTGTGGGGAGCATACGAGTTGAAAATGGACATCTTGAAATCAACCCTCTATCGCTTACAACGATGAGGGTACTTCAACTTGCTTTGCCGTCTGCATCTGCAATCACTGGAGCTGATATCGATTTGTTTATTGAGGGCGATACTATTGTTCTTAAGGAGATATCACTGCGAAGTAGTGACAAAGATGTAACAGGTTTTAAGCTCGAAGGGGAAGGTGTAATCGATTTTGACACGTTTGAGATTGAAGCAAGACTTCATCCGAGGGCGGGCTTGCCAGTATTGAGAGAAATCACCGGATTGCTTAACGACCATCTTTATTCAATTGATGTTACTGGCAAATTGCTCGATCCAAAAGTGTCTGTAGTCCCATTGCCATTTCTTTCACCACAGGATAATTAGTGTGCAAAGAAGGGATACAATATGGGGATGCCTTCAAAAGATTCAATTCAAGAAGAGATTTATGAGTTAGTTTCGATGTCTTGCGACCATGGTCCGAAAGACCCCCGGCCGGAAATGGTTGCACAAATGGTTGATGCTTGTTTGAAAATGGCAAAAGAGGGGCATGACTCAGGTCAGATAAAACTCGTGACATACGCTCTAAAGGAGATGCGTTATGCGTATCAGGTGTTCAACAGGTACATAGGAATCCGTAAAGTTTCAATATACGGTTCTGCAAGAACACCAGAAGACCATCCTGATTACATTGCTGCAGCAGAGTTTGGAAAACTTATCGCTGAGGCTAATTGGATGGCAATTACGGGTGCAGGCGATGGCATAATGAAAGCCGGTCATGAAGGGCCTCAGAGAGAATCGAGTTTTGGTTTAGCAATTCGATTGCCTTTTGAGACCACTGCAAATGCAATTATTGAGGGCGATCCAAAGTTAATTAATTTTAGATATTTTTTCACGCGCAAACTAATGTTTATGACCCACTCGGATGCAGTTGTCGGGTGCCCCGGAGGATTTGGCACTCAAGATGAGTTGTTTGAAGCACTTACTCTTGTGCAAACAGGAAAATCAAACATCATTCCAATCGTTATGATTTCTGGAGAGGGAAGTAATTATTGGAAAAACTGGGCACAACACGTACATGAAGATTTACTTGGAAACGGGATGATTAGCGAAGAAGATGAATCACTTTTCTATGTTGCCTCATCCCCAGCAGATGCTGTTAGTCATATTCTGCAGTTTTATAAAAATTATCATTCAAGCCGTTACGTTCGCTCCGACTATGTCATCCGGTTGAATAAAAAACTAACGTCAGAATCAGTTGAAATATTGAACGATTCCTTCAGTGATATCATTCGTGAAGGTCGAATTGAACAAACCGAGCATTTGCCAAGTGAAAGAGACCACTTAGAATTACCTCGGCTAATTGTTCCACACACAAAAAGAAGTTACGGACGTTTAAGGCAGTTGATTGACATGGTGAATACATGCGATTCTGTCTAGTTCTTTTGATTAGTTCTGTTTTGAGCATTTTTGGATGTTCTACCAAGCCAAAACCTGAAGCGGTTATCTCGGTAAGTACAAATACATTGAATCCAGCTGCTGACGGCCTTTCAATCGTAAACATCAAAGTAAAACCAACTAGTAATGATTTGCAACAGAAGATAACTGCTTTCGGAAGTTCTATTGGGGATGAGTTGCAATCAAGATTCTCGCGAGAAGGATTATGGATTCGAAAAGTAGAGGTTGTGGACGTCCCCGCAATTGTTGCTTCCGTAGGCGAAGTACTCGATGAATCTTCAGTTTGGCATGGGCAAGTCGTCCAGTGGCGAGAACTCCATCAGCGAAGAATTGAAAAGGGTATGGTTATTTCTCAAGGAGGAACCCCATATTTCATTCACAATGGATTCTTGTCTCTCTTAGGTAGAAGTTGGATTCAAGATCGAGAAATTGGTATTCGATTGTATCTA
>CAZVAE010000088.1:0-7139 GCA_964624985.1 uncultured Isosphaeraceae bacterium
TCTCCTTCTTTGCTAGAGGTGGACCGTTACTTCTCTGCAGGTAAAATTTCTTCCAATACGTATTGCACAATTGCCCATCGATCTTCAATAGGCATCGTTTCGAAAGACATCATGAGTTTTGCTCCGCCATATCCACCCGGTATACCGCAAGTAATGCGAGTATAAATATCTTCTGCGCTTTTGCCCATTTTGACTTCACCTAAAGAGAGGTCTGCTGCAAAAATTTGCTGAGGCAGTCCAGGGGCAAGTTCACGCCAAGAGTAAATTTCTTGCACTCCGCCGCTACCATCATCGCCGTGGCAAGAAGCACAATTAATTGCGTACAATTGTTTGCCTCTTGCAATATTCGCTGTTGAAGATGAAGGCTCTGTAGGTATTACAATTGCTTTGCCAGCACTTACGCCATCTTCACGAAACGTGTTGAGTACATCAACAAGTGAAATGACTTGGTCGGAAGTTAAATCTGGAAAGGCGGGCATGCCTGAGCCCTCAAGTCCTTCTGTGATCGACTTGTACAAATCATCATCTGATGCAATTCCATTTTCAGTTGAGACGAAGTGGTAGGCTGCTCCTTGATGTTCTTTTGTATACACGAAACTTCGAGGCAATGCGGAGAATGTTGAAGAATCCATACCGGGTCCATCCCCGTATCCATCAATCCCATGGCATCGAGCGCATTGGCTGATGTACAGGGGATACCCAGCGAGCAATGTTCCGTCAGTTGTTTCAATTTGTGAAGGAATCCCATCTGTGTTCATACGATTGGGTGAACCTAATAAAGATCCTGTAATTAGAAATCCTGCCGCCACGAACAGAAGCCCATACGTTAACCATGACTTATCGCTTCGTAATGCAAATTCCCACCTTCGTTGAAAACGGTATTTTTGCGTTCTCATTGATTGCGGCACTCGGACAAAATAATTAACTGGAAATGTCCAAAAGTGCACGAGTTTAGTAAATGGGAAATATGCGAAGAATAAAAGTGCCAAAAATATATGAAGTTTTGTAAGGAAACTCGCAGAGGCCATCAATTCGGGTTGTGGGGAGAGTGTCCATAAACTCGCGGTCCATGAAGATGCGGTATATGCAACACCAAAGATACGATGATTCACAACTTGATACAGTGCAATAGCAACTATTGCGATGAGAAAACATTGCACGATGTAATCTTCTGGTCTACTCATTGCCCTAACCATGGGTGATTTAATTCGTCTATAAAGTGCAAGTGAAGAGCCGACAAGGACGAGGATCCCACCTATTAGCCCGCTCCAAAAGAAGAAATCAATTGCACTTGCAGAGCCCATCACACCCCCAACAAGTCCTGCAACGTGACCTACGAGCAAAAGAACTAAACCCCAGTGAAAAATTGTTGAGGCAAATCCAAGAAGTTGCCTTCCAAACAATCCACTTGCTCGAGTACTCCATGAATATGGCCTTGTCACCATTCGAATGATTGGAACAAGAAAGAACAACAAAATGCAAAGATATGGGTATACACCCCACAAAAATGTGCTTATTGATGAACTCGTTTCTGAGGGTAGTGAATTTTCTCGGTGCCAATCAACTTGCGAAAGTGAAAGCCCAACAAGTTCTGCATTGTCAGGCAATGCTGCAGTTACGCCACCAAGATCGCTCATAACTGAAAAATTTGGTGCGGGTGGCATTGCATACAACTCGGATGTGACACCATTAGTAGCCACTACATCGTGCGAGAGCCTCCCCGCTAGATTCCTAGAAACAAACCAAATCAATATCGCTAACACGAACATAGAGATAAATATAATTGCACTTTCAGATTTTTTTCGTTTCATAATTCTATCTCATAACATTTTTTTATAACATCATCAACATTGCTGTTCGAAAGTACGGGAAGTGGGACACTTTGTGCTGTTTCATCATTTGGCTCCCACATAGGTTGATCAGCTGTTCGTTGAAGATCTTTCTCTACAAGTATTTCAATTGCGCTCATCAGTAACAAATAGTCACTCTTAAATTTTTCGAGCCGAGTTGAAAGTGGGCGAATACCAAGACGTAAATACTTTTCTACGAATCGTTTTCTCAAACCAATCGTGTCTTTTTCTTCCTGTTCAAGACTTAATGCTGCGAATTCAAGCATCACTGGCAAAAAATCTGGCAATTCAATGGAGCCCAAATCAAAACCGAAATGTTCATACACACCACCGAGTTCAAGCATGTATGCGTTCCTTGGAGAAGAGCTGATCCCGCTACACGTTGATGGTTCCTCAAACAAATGTGTGCCTAAATATAATGGACATGGCGGAGAAAGTTCTAATGTAGAAACATACTCGTTACTACTCAAAGATGCATCAAGCCTCAAAAAATGTTCCACAATATTTGCAACATCCGGCAAGTCCACCTTGACATTCATAATCCAGTTAGAAATATTGCTTTCATCCCTTTGTGATGGATTCACAAAAAGTTCAGCGAGCAATCGGTAACCTGCTGCAATAGATTGCTTATTCATTATTAACTCCCTACCTCTTCTCGATTACCGTGAAAAGTAACACTTCTTTGAGGAAGATTGCCTGGAGTCATCTCACTAAATCCTGCATAGCCACGCTCGACAAACGGTGCATTATCCGTGCGTTCCCTGCGTGTAGTTGGAACCACAAAACGCTCGTGGTAATGTGCGAGTGCTAGTAACCGATGCATGTGAATTGCATCTTTTTCCGTTAACCCAACTGCCTTCAACACATCAAGATCCGCCTTACCCTCAACGCGAATACTCCTTCGATAGCCGCGTATTGCCAACTGTCTTAGCAATGCTTTTTCAACTGGCTTCGGGTCACCGGCAGAAAATAAGGACGATAAGAATTTAATCGGCAACCTAAACTCACTCAAATCAGGCAAGACTGTTTTGCCGCCGACCATCGAAAGTGAATCCGAGCCATCATTCTTCGTTTTTACTGGAGATTCTGGTGGAATATAGAATAATGCTGGAAGGGTTCTAAACTCAGGATGCAACGGAAGTGCAATTTCCCAATCGACTACCATTTTGTAAATTGGCGATTTTTGGCATGCTTGTAACCACGAATCACTGACACCTGCACGCTTAGCCGCTTCAATAACTTCTGGATCGTTGGGATCCAAAATGAGTTCGCGCTGGGCTGCCACGAGTTCATGCTCTGGCACATTCGCAATTTCAGCGACGCGATCTATATCATAGAGAAGAGGACCGATATACCTAATTCGACCGGGACAACTATGAAAACATGCGGGTGGCTGCCCTGCTTCAAGTCGTGGATAACACAAGATGCATTTTTCCATCTTGCCTGTTTTCCAATTGTAATAGGGTTTTTTGTACGGACAAGAAGAAACGCAATACCTCCATGCTCGACATCTGTTTTGGTCGATGAGCACAACACCATCTTCTTCTCGTTTATACCCCGCGCCACTTGGGCAAGCTGCAACACAACAAGGGTTCATGCAGTGATTACATATTCGCGGAAGATACATGATGAACGAATCTTGAAATTTCAACAATGCATCTCGTTCAGAATCTGACATCTCTGCAAAGTTGCTGTCCATTGCACCAAGACCGTCAACTGTAGCGCCTGCGCCATTGTCTTCCCAGTTCACGCCGTAATTTATTTCGATGTCCTCTTTGCCAGTAATCATTGATTTTGGACGTGCAACTGGTTGGGAATACTTTGTTGGTTTTGTTGAGTGAAGATCTTCGTACGTGTAAGTGACCGGTCCTTGCCCGTAGTATTCTTCCATCTGGGGCATGACTGGGTTATAAAACAAATTCATCATGGTCCAAAATCTAGAACCGATTCGCAACTGCGGTGTAGATTTGCTCGTCTGTTTCCACCCACCCCTATATTTATCTTGATTTTCCCACTGTTTGGGAAAACCAATACCTGGCTTCGTTTCAACATTATTCCAGAACATGTACTCCGCACCTTCGCGGTTAGTCCAAATGTTCTTACATGCTACTGTGCAAGTGTTACACCCTAAACATTTGTCAAGGTTAAAAACCATTCCCATTTGTATCTTGACTTGCATTAAGTAGTACTCCTTGTTGACTTTTGTAGTCTTCGCTTGATGTATTCCATTATGAACTCCTAAACACTTGGAAGAAGGTTTACGTCTTTATCTTGATAAATCACTTTTTTTGCTCCTGATGCAAGCGGCATTTTTCGGATAAGCACTGCACAATCACGCTCTGAAGGACTTGGCCCCATGTAATTCAGGAAGTACGTCCAGTTTGCATATCCGCCAATCATGCACGATGGATTCATCATGACTCTCGTAGGCGCATTGTTGTTTCCGCCGCGCAAGTCACTTTTTCCATGTTTTCGGGCTAGAGGCGAGAATGGGACAGCAACATGTCGTTCTGAGGAGTGGTACATAATTACCGAATCTCGAGGAATCGTCCCACTCACAACAGCACGCACAGTACAAATCCCATTCTCATTGTAGACCTCTACCCATTCGTTATCTTTGACTTTAATTTCAGCTGCATCTTGGTCGTTAATCCACACGACTTGGCCGCCTCTAAAGAGGTTAAGCATTTGCCATGTGTCCCAGAACATGGAGTGAATTGACCACTTTCCGTGTGGAGTAAGAAACCGGAATACTTTTGTCAATCCATTGTCATCTGCTGGTTTGCAGTCGCCGACTTTCACCATGTCAACTGGTGGTTTGTAAGTGGGCATTGCTTCGCCTAGTTCTCTGAAACCCCGATGGTCAAAATAAATTTCTTGCCGACCTGTCAAGGTGTGCCAAGGCTTGAGCCTCTCTATATTCATAGACCATGGGGAATATGTTCTTCCGGGGCTTTCAATTGCTGACCAATGGGGCGAAGTCAAACTTCTGCGAGGCTGCGATTGTAACTCTGGATAATGATGATGGATTTCCCGATCACCCTCTACCAAATCTGCGAGTGGTATACCGACTCGTTTTTCTAATCCTTGAAAAATCTTATGCGATAATTCGCCATCAGATTCAGGTGATATTCTCAGAATTGTTTCGCATACTTGTTCTGCGTGTTCTAGAGATGGCATTCCATCTTTCTCACCTACAAGATAACTCGTTTTGAGTTTGTCTTGTTCTTCCGCTAAATCGCAAAGTATGCCTTTACATCCATACCCATCTGGCTCTCGGACCTTTGGACCGAATGTCACATACTTGTCGTAAACTTTTGTAAAATCTCGTTTTACAATTTTTACTTTTGGAAATGTTTTACCTGCAACCGCTTCTACTTCGCCGTTGTACCAATCATGTATTTCCCCCATCGGTTGTGCCATTTCATCTTTACAGTCCGTAATTAATGGAGTCATTACGAGATCTTCAAACTCACCTGGCAAATGTTTTTTCGCAAGTTCACTAACTTTCTTTGCGCATTCTTTAAATGCTTCCCAGTCATGCTTCGCTTCCCAAGGCGGATCATGCGCTGGTGTGAATGGATGGAAGAAGGAATGCAAATCAGAACACGTCAGGTCATACTTTTCATACCAATGTGCTGCTGGGAGAACGATGTCTGCATAATTTGCAGATGAATCCATTCGCAAATTCACATTCACAATCAAATCGAGTTTTCCAATTGGAGCATCCTTGTGCCAATTGATCCCTTCGACGAGTCCCTCTGCTCGGTCATCGCCCATCACATTGTTATGCGTACCAAGGAGATGTTTCAAACCATACTCGTGCCCACGCATACTTGTTCCGATGAGGTTTCCACGCCAAATCCACAAGACCTTCGGATGATTTTCTTCAGCGTCTACATCTTCAAGAGCGAACTTATCTTTTCGTTCTGAAAATTGTTGTGCAACCCACGCGCCAACTTCCTCTTCAGTGTTTGCACCATTTGCTCGAGCTTCCTTCAAATATTCAATTGGATTTTTCTTGTCCACTTGTGGGTAGAAAGGCAACCAACCATTTCGAACTGCCATAAGGTCTTGATCAGCTGCATGGTTACCACCTTTTTTAGGAAACTTTTCTGCCCAAGGAGCCCAGATCGGATCTAATATCATTCCGTCATACCTCCATTGATCTGTATGGAAGTAAAAATAAGATGTACTGTTCATATGCCGAGGGGTGTGCGTCCAATCTGAAGCACCGCCAAGGGTTCCAATTGCTGCGTAGGGTCTGATTTTTTCAGTACCAACGTATGAATGGAATCCCCCACCATTTCTTCCCATGCAACCTGTCAGAATGCCCATGACTGCCATCGCACGATGGATCAACGGACCGCCGTGGTACCAATGCAAAGTTCCAGAGCCGGTAATAAATATACTTTTGCCTTCTGTTTTTTCTGCGTTGTCAGCCCATTCTCTAGCAACTCTTGTCACAAGTTCGCGGTCAACACCGGTTTCTTGTTCTTGCCACGCGGGCGTGTAAGGTTGACTCGCATCGTCATAATCCGTTGGATATGCGCCGCTTAATCCGCGGTTAACACCAAGCTGAGCAAGCAACACGTCAAATGCAGTTGTCACCAATACTTCTTTGCCATCTGCATTTGTTACTCGTTTTACAGGAACGCCGCGAAGTACATTTTTAGCCCTGTTCCCTTTGCCTTCTGTTTGACCTAGTTTTGTATCAAACGTATCTGTGAAATCTGCAAAATTTACTTGCACTTCCTCGAATTCGCCATCATCTCCCATGCATGAAAGCATTGGGTCAAACTCTTCGCCTTGCGTATCTTTACCTTCTAAATTCCATCTGCCAGTTTTTTCTTCTTCCCACCGAAATCCAAGCGTTCCAATTGGAAGCCGAACTTTGTCAGTACCTTGTTCTAGTTGAATGAGTTTCCAGTCTGCATTTTCTTCCTCTGCATACTGACTGAAATCAGTTGCACGCATGAACCGACCAGATAAATACGAACCGTCATCTTGTTCATCGAGTTGCACTACAAACGGCAAGTTTGTAAATTGCTTCACGTAGTCATAAAAATATGTACTCCGACGATTTACGTGGAACTCCTGCAAAATCACATGAATACAAGACAGAAGGAATGCAGCATCTGTACCGGGACTTACTGGAACCCAGAGATCTGCAAACTTTGTGACATCAGAATAGTTCGGTGCGAGATTTACAATCTTCCCGCCGTTGTATTTATGCTCAGATGCAAAATGCGCATCTGGTGTTCGAGTCATAGGTAAGTTTGAGCCAAT
>CAZVAE010000089.1:0-7135 GCA_964624985.1 uncultured Isosphaeraceae bacterium
CAACAACGTACGGGCTCTTATATATTGTTGCTTCGATTTCAGTTGGAGTTGTTCTTTTTCAACGTAGAGAAGTGTCATAAAAATGTCCGTTGCCACCAACAATATTGAAATTCTTGGTGCGAATGAACACAACCTCAAAAATATTTCCCTTTCAATTCCCAGGGATCAATTGATTGTCATCACTGGGGTGTCAGGGTCTGGCAAAAGTTCTTTAGCGTTTGATACTGTCTTTGCTGAAGGTCAGCGTAAGTATATGGAATCGTTAAGTTCATACGCTCGTCAATTTCTTAATCAGATGGATAAACCAGATGTGGAATCCATTGAAGGCTTGCCTCCTACTATTGCAATTGCTCAGCGCTCAAGTAGCCACAACCCACGTTCCACTGTCGCAACCACTACAGAAATCTACGATTACTTGAGGTTGTTAATGGCAAGATGTGGGACTCCCCGATGTTGGTTCGAACTTGAGAATGGCGATGTTTGTTGTAATCCAATTGAATCTACAGGTGTGACTCAGATTATCGATAGCATTATGCAGATTCCTGCAAAAAGCAAATGCATGATATGTGCACCAGTTGTCATTGGCAGGAAGGGATATCACAGAGACGTATTAGAAGATTTGCAAGCGAATGGTTTTGTCCGCGTTCGAGTTGACGGAGAAATATTAGATTTACGAGAGATCCTTCTCAAAGATGGTGATAATCCACTCTCGCTTGGGCGATACGAACTGCATTCGATTGAGGCAGTCGTTGATCGAGTTGTGATTGACCTAAAACAACGCGAGCGAATTGCCGATTCGGTTGAGGTTGCAATGCGATTGAGTTCCGGATCAATCCTGTTATTAGTTGAAGAAAAAACTAAGTGGGCTGAGTATCGCTTCAGTGAACAATTAGCATGTTCTGAACATCCATCGTGTAGCATTGCTGAATTAGAGCCGAGAATGTTTTCGTTCAATTCTCATTTTGGTGCCTGTAAGAAGTGCGATGGCCTTGGGAGTGTACATGAGTTTGACCCTGCTTTAGTTATCCCTGATGAATCGCAAAGTCTTAATCGAAGTGCAGTTGTTCCATGGAATCAATCGATGCCCTCAATGAAACGTCGTTATAAGAGAAAACTAAAGCGTTTTTGCGATAATGTCTCATTGGATTATTCTAAGCCATTTTCAATGCTCACAAAAAAACAGAAAGCCGTCATTTTGTTTGGTGGCACATTGAACGGATCACGAACTCGTTTCAATGGGATTATTCCAGATCTAGAAAAGAGATTCAAGCAAACAGAATCGGATAATGTCCGGCATCGGTTGATGACATATATGACCAAAATGCAGTGTAGTCTGTGCGAAGGTGAGCGATTGCGTGCAGAATCTCGTTCGGTGACGGTGACAGATGGGAAAAACCATTATTCAATTTCAGCACTAACGAAACTCACTATCTCAGAAGTGTTTAGTGTAATCTCATCTCTGAAATTCACAAAAGAGAATGCGAAGGTTGCAAAACCAATCTTGAAAGAGATTAAGAGCAGACTAACATTCCTTGTATCGGTTGGATTGGATTACCTTTCATTAGACCGAACAAGTTCAACACTTTCTGGAGGCGAAGCACAGAGAATTCGGCTTGCAACGCAAGTGGGTTCGGGCCTTGTGGGTGTTTGCTATGTCCTCGATGAACCAACGATAGGATTACATGCTCGGGACAACGCTCGATTGCTTACAACATTACGGCATCTTGCGGATATAGGAAACACAGTCCTTATTGTTGAACATGATGAGATGATGATTCGAAGCGCGAACCATATCATTGACGTTGGGCCTGCAGCGGGAGTGCATGGAGGTACGATTGTTGCTGAAGGGACAACAGGCGATTTACAGCGAAACAAAAAGTCGGTTACGGGTCAATATTTGTCAGGAAGACGAAAAGTCAATTTTCCTGAGACGAGAAGAGACGCAAGAAATCATGACACTATAGATGTGATAGGTGCAACTCATAACAATCTAAAATCAGTCGATGTATCTTTCCCTCTGCATTCATTTGTATGTGTAACTGGAGTTTCAGGAAGCGGGAAATCTTCCCTAGTGAATCATGCGCTTCTAGAAACAGCGAACGATTCATTGAAGAAGGGAATCGATTCGCAAAAGTTATGCAAGAAGATTGTAGGCCTTGACGCTATCGATCGGATTATTGAAGTTGATCAATCTCCGATTGGCAGAACCCCCCGTTCAAACCCAGCGACATATACAGGAATTTTCGGCGGGATACGTTCGCTATTTTCGCAAACGAGAGAATCTAAAATTCGAGGTTACATGCCAGGCCGATTCAGTTTCAATGTAAAGGGTGGCCGCTGTGAGGCATGTCAAGGTCAAGGTGTGAAACGAATTGAGATGCATTTTTTGCCCGACGCATACGTCATTTGTGAAGAGTGTGAAGGACTTCGTTATAACGCAGAGACACTTCAAGTGAAATGGCGTGGATATACGATTGCAGATATCTTAAACACAACCGTTGAAGATGCGTTGCCAATCTTCAAATCGCATGGGCGCATTGAGAGAATGCTCCAATGTTTGTTGAATGTAGGACTTGGATATCTAACTCTTGGCCAGCCATCTACAACGTTATCCGGAGGTGAAGCACAACGAGTCAAGTTAGCGAGTGAACTTGGTGTACATAAAAATAATCATACCTTGTATGTCCTTGATGAGCCAACAACTGGATTGCACTTTGCAGACATTGAAAAGTTGCTCGATGTCTTACAGTCTCTTGTTGATGCAGGAAATACAGTGCTTGTCATTGAACATAACCTAGATGTAATTAAAACTGCAGATTGGATTATTGACTTAGGCCCTGAAGGTGGAGATGGAGGCGGTAAAATCATCGCAGAAGGTTCGCCCGAAGAGATCATTCAATCGAAGGTTAGTTTTACCGGAATTGAACTTGCAAAAGTATTACGAACAAGAGGCTCAAAGCGAGTCCCGTTGCGCGCCTGATCGTCTTCTTAATTTTGTTTTCGAAAAACTACTAGCCGGTTCATTAGAAAATTAAAGATGATTCCAATAGTTGCTCCGATGATGCCGCCACTTAATGCTGCGAGTGGTACGGCTTCGGATTGAGCGAGCCAATTCGTAATGAATGCATTTGGGATTGCGCCAACAGAGCAAATGAGAACAAAACCGAAGTACTGGAAGAAAATGGGTTTATTTTGGGCATACCAAAAAGCAAAACGGCGATCCCATAAAAAGTTCCAAGTCATAGCAATGAGAATAGCAATGATGTTTGCAAGCCAGAATGGCTTGATAAGTGGAGTAGTTGCCATAGAGGCGAGGACATAGACGCCTAGCCCGGTGGCTCCCACAGTTGCAAACGAGAAAAAACTGACAAATGCAGGTCTTGTGTAGCGTAACAGTCGAATGATGTGTTGCAGGTATTGCCATTGAACACTAAGTGTAAGTTTGCTTTCGCCTAGTTGCCGCGTGCTAAAATGAATTGGTACCTCTGTAACTTTCTTACAGTCGCATTTTACAATAAGTTCAAGACCAATCTTATATCCAATTGGGTTTAGATTTTTAGCTTGATCGAACGTGGAATGTCTGAATGCAAGGAATCCACTCATCGGGTCGAGAACTCTTGTAAATGGTCTCGCCATCATGGTCGCGATTTTAGAGTTGAGCCATCGAAGGAACCCCCAACCGTCCTCGGTAGTTCCGCCTTTGATATAACGTGAGCCCACGACAAAGTCAGCGCCATTCTGCAGTGCCTCAATCATGCATGGAATTGCAGTTGCAGGGTGCGAACCATCTGCGTCCATTACGACGCAATAATCAGATGTGGATTCCTTTAATCCAGCAATGACCGCTGGGCTCAATCCCTTGTCTTCTTTGCGGACGATGAGACGTATCCAAGGTTTGTCCAACTCTTGAATAAGTTGCTCAGTGCCATCTTGAGAATTGTCATCGACAATGATGAGTTTCAACTTAGGAAGAGTATTATTCTTTACTTCTTCGACTGCTTCGATTAAGGAAGGCAAACTGTCGAACTCTTTGTACGTCGGCAGGACTATAGTAGTTGTTGATTGATTCATCGTTCGAACTAGAACCGTTTATGGGCTTGTCGGTCCTTCTCCCCTCGTACTCCTAGAATTGCTTTGATAAGATTGAAATCAGATGGGGTTGTCACCTTGATATTTCGGCTCTCGCCTTCGATAAGGAATACTGGTTGACCTTGTTTTTCTAGAACTTCTGAATCATCAGTACAATTGCTATCACCTAACTTACAATAGGCGTTAAGAATCAACGATGGGCAAAACATCTCAGGTCTTTGTAACTCCCATACATCAGTTCTGTCAATTGTTTCTTTGACTTCGTATGCGTCGACTTTTGTCTGGCTTGATGTTCCTAGAATAGAATCTGCGATTGCATCTTCATCTCCAACACGTTCTGGTGTTTTGTTCGTTTTCTTTATTGTTCCTGAGATTCTTATCGCTGGAGCAACTGCATCGAACTCTTTACTAGCAAGAACAAGTCGGTCAAATAGTATATTGGTTAGTGCGGGTCTTGCCCCATCATGTATCGCAACTCTATCTAGCCCCTCGGATATATGTCGTAACCCATTCGCTACAGAGTCGCAACGATGTAATCCACCTTTAGCAATAGTTACCCCGTGAAAAGAGAGCGCTGGAGCAAATTTATCTTGAAAGTCAGCAAAAGAGTCTTGGGGTCCTACAACGATTATTTCGGTGACATCTTCGCGTTTGGTAAAAAACTCGACTGTTCGAAGTAACATCGGCCGACCTCCGAGATCTTCCGCAAGTTTGTTTCGGTTCCCAAATCGTGTACTACAACCTGCCGCTGGAATAATAACGCCAATGTTCACCATATCAGTGTAAATGGAAAAGGTGATGTTGGGAGATAAGCATATAAAAGAATATACTTTGATTTGATTCCAGCGAATCGTCTTCAGTGCAATACCGGAGATGGGACTCGAACCCATACTCCCTAAACGGGAACCGGATTTTGAATCCGGCGCGTCTGCCAATTCCGCCACTCCGGCTTGTGTGGAGTTAGGCATTCTAGCAACAGTTAAATGAGGGTTAACGGAGGAAAATTGATTTTTTAGTATTGCATCTCACTGTAGAGGGTCTACTATGTATAGATTAATATCGACACGTCCTTGCGTGTTTTGGAGTTTAAGAGAAAGATAATAGGAGAAATCATATGAATTTTGGACGTATGAGTACATACGTGGCTTCGGTTACAGTAGCCACGTGCACAATTGCTACGTTTAGTAACGCTTCACCTCGAAAAGGATGGACTCCAATTCCAACATTCCGTGTTGGTCATGTTGATGCACAGAGTGCCCAGCGTGGTGGCGGGATCGTTCATTGTGATACAAGCAATTTCCTCGTCACAGAAAATTTTGACATCGGTACGATTATTCCCAGTAACTCAGTGAGTTGCTTTGGTGGCAGCGGGACACCAGAAAATCGTTATGGTCGAAGTCATGATTTATCACAAGGTGCTACAGCAGGTTTACCTTTGCAGGTTAAATGTGTTCATTTTGGTCTCTCTCAGTTAACTGTTGCTGCAACAGCAACTATTAATATCTATCTAGATGTTGATTTTAATCCAGGCCCAAATCCAGACAGTAGTGACCTTGTGCTCGTCGGTTCCTTTGACGCAGCCATCCCTGCAACAAGTTCTCCTATGATTATTACTGCTGCTCCTGCAGTTTCGATCGCATTGAATCCTGATTCGCTCATATTTGTAGAGATTGTGATGCCAGAGTCCTTTCCTGGGACACATGAAATTGGAAGTAACAACGCAGGCGAACACTCGCCAACGTGGATGCGAACGACTGGCGGAGAGTGTGGAATTGGCTCTTGGGTCAATCCAAGCGCACTTGGTTTCCCTTCGATGCATATGCTTGAAGCAGTTGAACTTGCTGAAGCAGAGTTACCAGACCCTTGTGGTGACGCCCTGCCAGATTGCGTCGAAGATGTTGATGGTGACGGCATTGTTGCAGTCTCCGACATATTGATGATTATTGGGAACTGGGGCAATTGTGGTGATGGAACGTATCGCCCAGAGGGCGATGTTGCACCCCTACCAAATGGTGATTGTTGTGTGACTGTTGCAGATGTACTGGCTGTGATTTCAGCATGGGGTAATGAATGTATTCCGGATACAGGCGATGGAATTGTGATAAACGAAGTCCGTTTAAATGAACCTGGTGCAGATGACAATGAATATTTTGAGTTGATAGGTACACCTGGCCAACTCCTTGATGATTTGACGTACATTGTGATTGGCGATGGTGCAGGTGGGAATGGGGTCATCGAAGCTGTGATTCCACTTGAAGGTCAAATGTTAAATGCACTAGGGCTTTTCTTATGTGGTGAGCCAACCATGACGATTGGCTTCCCAGATTTACCGTTCGAATTGAACTTTGAGAGTAGTGACCAGACGACACACCTACTTGTTTCTGGGTTTACAGGTTCACTCGATGAAGATTTAGATATTGACGATGATGGCGTTCTTGATGCAATGCCATGGAGTGAAGTGGAAGATTGTGTGGCGTGGATAGGCCCAGACCCAGATATTGGTGATCCTGTCTATTGCGATGTATTGGTCGGTCCTGATGGTGATTACACACCAGGGCAAGCGTATAAGTGTCCGGATGCGACTGGAGATTGGCTCGTCGGTACATTTGAACTTTCTGTTCTTGACACGCCTGGTGCTCCAAACAACTGTGATATGAATGATAGCGATGGTGATGGTGTATTCGATTCAGTCGACAACTGCCCTGATCTTGCAAATGAAGACCAAGCAGATTGTGATTCCGATGGCTATGGCGATGCATGTGCAATTGCAGATGGTTTTTCTACTGATTGCAATGGCAACGGCATTCCAGATGAGTGCGATACGGATTGCAACTCAAATGGAGTCCCTGACGATTGTGACATCGCTGATGGAACAAGCAGTGACTGTAATGAGAATGGCATTCCAGATGAGTGCGATTCAGATTGCAACTCAAATGGAGTCCCTGACGATTGTGATATCGCAGATGGTACAAGCAATGACAATAACAGTAACGGTGTTCCAGATGAGTGTGAGGGTGCGGTATTCGTGATTAACGAAATCAATGCC